>CAZUYV010000306.1:0-2276 GCA_964624435.1 uncultured Micavibrio sp.
AACACACAGGCTTTTTTATAATTCTGGGACATCATTTCCTGCCACTGGTCATACTTAGAAAATGATTTTTAGCCTGTTTTCTGGCACAATGGAACAATGACTTGTTTTTCCATACAAAAATTCCCGCTTTTTTGCGTTTTTGCCCTCGCCCTGATGATGCTCGCCGCGCCGCTGGCCGCCGAGGACAAGCTGAACCCCGATGGCTCCAAGATGACAGAGGAGGAAATCCTCGCCAGCGAACGAATCGATGCCCCGATTGTGGTGGAATTGTTTACCGCGACGGACTGCTCCGCCTGCATTCTCGCCGATCGTCTTTTGTATGACGCGATGAAGGACAAAAATGTGATCGCCCTTTCCTGCCATATGCAGGATTTGTCTGATACTGGTGAAACCGGAAAAATCGAAGAACGCGGTGAGGAGGCTGGGTCTGCAAAAGCCGACGGCCCGCTCGACCCTTGCGTCTTCCGTCAATGGACCTACAAATCCTCCGGTCGCCGCTCGGACGTTTCCATCAATATTCCCGAATTCATCATCAACGGCAAAAACGATATCGATGTAAATTCCATGCCGCTCTTTGCCCGCACGCTGGAAATGTTCCATTACAGCTCGCGCAACAAAACACTCGAAGTCTTCACGCAGTGGAAAGACAAGAATACGATCACGATCAGCCTGCCACAGGCACCGGAAACACGGTTTGGTCAGGCAACCGCCAGCGTCTGGCTGGTGCGGTACAAAGACATCGCGGTGGAACGGATTGATTCCGGCGTGAACAAGGGCAAGGTCCTGCGTTTCTCCAACATCATTCAGGACATCCGCCATGTCGGGAAATGGCGTGGCAATATTCGCAGTTTCGATGTTGATGTTGCTCCACCCAAGGGTGGCAAGGATCGCGGCGGCTATGCCGTTCTGGTGCAGGAAACAATGGGCAGCAACATGCTCGCGGCTGGTAAGCTCGCTGACTATCCGATGCCGAATGACATCAAGCATAAGCCAGCACCTGAAACTGCTGCGCCTGCATCGGCTCCCAAAACTCCCTGATACACGTCAGACGTTTCTGCTCTGTTCTTCTGAATGGCTTTGTGCAATAGTTGGCAAACAGCCCAGCAATGTCACAGGAGACTAACGTGCAGGCAATTTTTATAGTTCTCTCTTTTATTTTTTTGGTTGCAACTTTTCCCGTTTCTGCAAAAGAAAAAAATAAGACTATAAACTATATTTACGTTAGCAAGGGCGCACCTGCTAATTCTGTAATTGATATGCCAGAAGCTTATGTCACGTTCGGCCCTCAAAGATTTTTGTGGTTTCAAAAAGATTTTGCAAATAGTGAAAAATTCTCTGGGCCGCTTTTTTTAAAGGGATCTGCACATCGCTCCCGAATTATGCCTGATGGAAATATTGTTGTTATAGGAACAAATTATGATAGGCCTTTCGGATTTAAGGATACGCGCCAGAATTTTGTATCCATTATCAAACCTAAAACCTTCAAAGAACAAAAAACAAAAATTTTTGAAGAGCGCGGAAGCATTGATTTAAAATTATCATCTAATGATAATATAGCGTACCTTTCAATTGGTGATGCTTACTATAAGTTAAGCATTCTCACGTCTGATCTTAACGTTGTAGAAAGCACTAAATTTGGCAATGGTAAGGGTTCAGCAAGCCTAGAAATCACGCCATCTGGCAACTATGCTGTTGCTAGTATTGAAGATGCGATACCCACTTATTGGGAATTTTCTGAAACGCTCGATCTGGTAGAAAAGAAAACATTTGATAATCCCAGCGCGCTACGTGGCATGAAAACCATTAAACTACTAACAAGAAATAACGAATTATATTTGGCTTATGGATGGGGAAAGGGAACAGTTAAAGGCGATCCCACAGATGGACTAATGGTGGTCAAGATTAAGGGCGAAAATTTATGGAAGAAAGAAATACGAATTCCTAATAAGACTGGATTAGAATTCTTCATCTCCGATAAGGGTCCTTATGCCTTATATCCTTATATAGATTATATTGAAAAATTGACCTTTGATTTAAAGACGGGAGATATTAGTAAAACCCGTTTGAACCGCCCCTTAGAACCTGTGGAATGTTTTCCTCCTACAAAGAAGTATGACCTTGTAGATATCCTCGAAGATCAAGGGAAAGAACTAATAGTATTATCAAATACCCCATTGGATGATCATCGAGCGGGCTGTACAACAATAGGGATTTTGCCTTAATGGTCGCTAAAATAACCACCATTGCGTTTAACGGTGTCGATGTTCAGAGCGTGA
>CAZUYV010000307.1:0-2260 GCA_964624435.1 uncultured Micavibrio sp.
CATGTTTCAATTGCTATCGTTCGAGCGCATCGACTGGGCTGCCAAGCTTTTGCTGGCGCAGGGGATCATCATACTTTTGATGCTGATGAACATCGTCAGCTTCTCGCTGCCGCATGCCGGTGACTTCAAACCCTTCTTTCTGCTGATGGCGATTTATTATTGGGCGATCTATCGCCCGACCCTTGTTCCCGCCGCCTATGTTTTTGTGCTCGGAATCGTAATGGATCTTGAAGCCGGATTGCCGGTGGGGCTGAGCGCACTTCTTCTCGTCATCTGCAAAACTATCGTGCAAAGACAGCGTGCGTTCCTGATGGGGCAGCCTTACCTGACCGTGTGGATCGGTTTTGCCGTGATCTGCCTCGTCAATGTTGCCGTGATGTGGGTCGTGACATCGCTGCACGCTTTCGCGTTGATGCCGTTTTCGTCCATCCTCGTTGCAGCGGGTTTCAGCGTTCTTATTTTTCCGCTGATTTCCCTCATTCTTCTGGGGGTTCACCGTCTGCTCCCATTGCCGCAAGGCCATTATATTCGTTAAGGTAAGGCATTCTGTCCATAATGGTCTGCAAAGTATTTAGATGGCATTAGAAAAAGAAAGCGACCGCGCTGAACGATTTTCCCGCCGCGCCCTTTTCATCGGGGCGTGTCAAGCGGGGGTTCTGCTCTTGCTTGGGTCACGCCTTGCGTGGCTCCAGACCGTCGAGGGCAACCGCTATAAGATGCTGGCGGAAAGCAACCGCATCAATTTGAAAATGATCGCGCCCACACGCGGCCAGATTGTCGACCGGTTTGGTGTTCCGCTCGCCATCAACAACCAGAATTTCCGGGTGCTGCTGGTTCCCGAACAGGCTGAAGACATCGAAGAGTCTTTGCGCAAGTTACAAAAATTTATCCGCATCGACGAAAAGACCATTCAAAAGGTTTTGAAACAGGCCAAGAAATCGCCGGGTTATACCGCGCTGCAAGTCGCCGATGATCTTTCCTGGGATGCGGTCGCCAAGGTGGAGGTCAATATCACCGACCTGCCGGGCATGAGCATCGATATGGGTGAGGTGCGCCATTATCCCTTTGCCGATGCCACAGCGCATATCATCGGGTATGTCGGGGCGGTAAGTGAGAAGGATCAAGCGCAGGAGAAAGATCTTGCGCAGGAAAAAGATCCGCTTTTGAAACTGCCGGGATTTGAGGTTGGCAAGATCGGCCTTGAAAGAACGCTCGATCCTTATCTGCGCGGCAAAGCCGGCAGTGCCGAGATGGAAGTCAATGTTGTTGGGCGCGAAGTGCGGGAACTTCACAATATTATATCCACGCCCGGCAAGCGCGTGACGCTGACCATCGATGCGGAGCTGCAACGGTTCGCGCAGCAAAGATTGGTTGAACATCGCAGCGCGTCAGCCGTGTTGCTGGATGCCAACAACGGCGCGATTTATGCGCTGGCATCTTATCCCGCCTTTGACCCCAATTATTTTACCGGTGGGATCAGTCATGAACGATGGGAAGAATTGCGGGAAGATATTACGCTGCCCCTCATCAACAAGGCGGTGGCGGGACAATATCCGCCGGGGTCTACCTTTAAAATGGTGACAGCGCTGGCGGCGCTCGAGGCCGGTATCATCAATGAAGGTCATTACGAAACATGTCCCGGCCATTACGATTACGGCAACGGGCGGTTCCATTGCTGGAAATCCGGCGGGCATGGCGCGGTGAATGTCGTGAGCGCGCTCACAGAATCCTGCGACGTTTTCTTCTACAAAATTTCCACCGATCTTGGCATTAAACGGATTGCAGAGATGGCGCATCGCCTCGGCCTTGGTGAGCTCTTCGAGATGGAATTGAAGGAAGAGCGGGCTGGTCTTGTTCCCGACGAGGAATGGAAGAAAAAGAAACTGGGTGAGGGCTGGCATCCCGGCGAAACCATCATCGCCAGCATCGGTCAGGGCTATATGCTGACAACGCCGCTGCAACTCGCTGTAATGACCGCCCGCATCGTCAATGGCGGCAAGGCCATCAAGCCATGGATGACAGGGGCCATCGGCAGTAAAATTACACAAGCGCCGAAATGGGCCGATGTCGGATTAAAGCAGCGCAATATTGACCTTGTCATGCGCGGGATGGCAAACGTCGTCAACGACCAGCGCGGCACAGGGTACGGGTCCCGCATCATCGAACCCGGCATGGAGATGGGCGGCAAGAGCGGAACGGCGCAGGTTAAACGCATTACCAAACAGGAACGGGCGCGCGGCGTGAAGAACGAAGACCTTGC
>CAZUYV010000308.1:0-2246 GCA_964624435.1 uncultured Micavibrio sp.
AGGAAACGAGATGAATGGAATGGGAAATATCGAGCTGCACCGTGCCGCTGCTATCGATAAATTCTGTATCATATCGTTGTAGCGTTGCATTCATGTCGAGCACGGTCGTGCGCTGCAATCGGTTCTTGTAGGGAAACCCGGCATTATAGGCGGTGTATTTACCGCCCGATAAATCCCAGATTGCCGAACCATCAGACATAGACAGCAGGTTAAAGATCGATGTTTCGTCCGACCCCGCCTCCAGCTTGATATTGGGTACCGTGTTGAAGCTTTCGGTATAGGGGTTAATCAGCAGGGTTTTATAAGACCCCGCCCCCATCGTCATGCATCCTTGCGCTGTGCCCTTCACATTCACTTCGCAATCGATGAAGGCATTGTTGTATTGCCCGTGTTCAACATAAATCCCGTGCCCGGAAATATCGGCGCCATGGGAATAGACGCGGCAGGCATGAAACTTGTTGGCATTTGGCGTGTCGCCCGCACCGGATTTGGTGAGATGTATCCCGTGAAGCGAAGGCTGTTCCACCAGCACCCGGTCAAAATTGTTCCAGTAACAGGGCAGATTGCCATCTTCATACCCATCGAGCTGCACCCCGATAGTCGATCCAAACACCGTCACATCGGTAATGGCTGTCTGAACACAGGGACGGTCACGACCATAAAGCTTGATCCCGATATCTCCGCCCTCAATCCGCAGGTCCGACAGCGTGACGAAATCCGCAACAATTTCTACACCGTTAAAACTATCATCCTGACATTGCAAAACGGACACCTGCCCCGCCCCGAACAAACGTTGCCGTTCGCCGAGCGTAATCGTCCCCGTAATCAGGAATGTCCCCGGCGGAATATAAACCGTGTCATGGACGGCCAGCGCCTTTTGAATGGCGAGCGTGTCATCTGTAAGCCCATTGCCGAGTGCACCAAAATCCTTCACCGAAATACAATCACGGAATTTATCCTGCGATGTGCGCGTCACGGCGCCCGTTCCGCTCGCGATATAACTCGGTGATGCCATACTGCCAGCGAGGGAAACCGCAATCGGGTTGCCATCACCATCGAAACCGAGCGCCTTACCCGCCCGGATCATACGGTCCGGCAATATTGTCTCGCCCGGCGTTTCATGATCGCCATAACGCAGCATGGGTGATAAGTCCCTGTTCACCTGCTGGACAGAGGCGGTCAGATAATCCAGTTCATTGTTGATGGATACGGCCGAAAAATCACCGCCTTCCAGAAAATCCGTCATGCGTTCCAGTGGCAGGCGGCGTTCCAATGTAATGATGATTCCATCCGCAGGGGCCGTCGTGAATGTCACCGTCCCGCCATTCGTTTCCCCCGCCGCCGCGACATCGAACCCCGCATATTGGGGCGCGCCGTTGAAATAAACCTTCATATCCTCACTCGCAAAAATCGGGAATGGATATTCATAAGTTGTTTGCGTTCCGTTCGCGACATAGCGCGCAATCGGCTGAATCTCCGGCATTTTTATATGGTCGGTCATGATTATTCCTAAAGTTGGTAGTGAGAAATTTATGGTTGTGTGTCGGTCAATTTTTTATTATTGTTCCGTCATCATGACAAAAAACATTATCCTGTCTTTGGCCCTTGGCCTCGTGTGTCTTTCCGTCCCTGCGCAGGCACAGACCTATGAATCCTATTCCGAACGCATGGAACGCGAACGCAAGGAATCGTCTGCAACGACGTCTGCCCCGTGTTACAGTTCCGATTGTCGTGATAAGGAAGATGCGGATTCAGATCGCGATTCCGACAACGATCACATGAGGAATTCATTTCAGAATCAGCGATCGCAAAAAGGCAGTATCGGCAGCATGGTGACAAATCAACTCCAGCCTCGCTAATTTTTCAGCATACCGCCCACTGAACTGGCCAGATCAAAAGCCGATGTATATTGATTATACTTGTTCTTTTCCCGCAACTGCGTGAGTTGGAGCGTGTTGACACGTTGCTGGCTATAGACGGGTAAATCCGCCGAAGCCCTTTTAAGGGTATCGAGCGCCTCGCTGTTACGGCGGTCTTCATCAGTTTCATAGACCTTGCCGAGCAGGACGGCTTGCGCAGACCCGCTGCTGGAATCGATGCCACTCCCCCCATAGGCCGCCTTCTGTTTGGCAATCGCGCGGCGAAGGGCTGAACGGCGCTCCGCCTCTGCTTGCTGCGCAGTCAATGTAATTTGCTGTTTCTCCAGCGCCGACTTCTCCTGCGCAGTCTGCAGAGCAATCGCATTC
>CAZUYV010000309.1:0-2215 GCA_964624435.1 uncultured Micavibrio sp.
AAGACCATCGAAATTGAAGGCGATGTCGAAAAAATCAAAGGCGATAAAAAAGAAGCGCCGGTCGATTTGACCATCACCTTGCCCGACAGCAAAGCCACCGCTTCCTTCAAAGGTATCGTGGCAACAGCCCCGTCTATGGAGCTGCAGGGTCACATGGAACTTAAAGCCGATAATCTGGCCAGCGTCATTGCATTTGCCAGCGGCGGGCAGCCGGTCGCGGCCCTGTCCAAAAAACTATCCTTCAGCGGCCTCGTCACCGCCAATGATGCCGCGATCATGTCCAAAGACATTGCCATTGAATTTGGCGATACCAAAGGCGAAGGCAGCTTGCAGGTGATGAACCTGAAAGATCAGAACCCTGTTCAAATTCTGGGTGACATGAGCTTCAAGGGAGTTGTTAATCTCGACGATCTTTCCGAAGGCAAAAAGCCGAGCGAGAAAAGCGTGGAAGAGCGCGTGGCCAAGGGTGAAAAACTCGCCAGTGCTCCGGGCTTCATTCCTGAAACATTATCCCTGCCGATGCCGATTGATGCAGATATCAAAATCAGCGCTGACGGCATTCAAACAGGCGGCAAAACATTCAAAGGTATTACTGCCCAGTTGTTGAAAAAGGGGCAAGACTTTACAGCGGCGTTCAAGGCGCTGGAACTTCCTGGCAAGACTGGCGTCGATGCCAAGGTGAATGGCCGTTTTGCCACCACTTCAAAATCGGGTGAGAAGGGCATAACTTATGCCGATCCTTCCGTCACCTTTACGGCAACAGGCGCTTCTGAACAATTGCCGAGCCTTCTGCGTGCCTTTGCCCCGGCGCAAGATGGCAATGCCGCGCTGGAAATCTGGAAGACCGCGCAGTTCGATCTTGGCGGCACAATTACACCGCGCACCGTTACGGTCAAAAACAGTACGGTAAAGCTGGATGACAGCACCTTTGGTTTGTCGGCCGCTTACACGCCTGCGGGCGCTGCGGGTAAGGCTGATCTCCTGATCGATGTAACATCGGACACGCTGAACATCGACCAGATCCAGTCGCGTCTGAATGGCCAGAAGAAACAGGCCGTCCAGCAAGCCAGTGGTGAAAAAGTGGACGTGAAAAAAGCACTGGAACCCGTGCGCGGCATCAATGTGCCAATGAACCTCACGCTTGATCTCAGCGCCCAGAAAGCGATTTTCAACGCGCAGGAAATAACTGGTATTCGCATCAAGGGCAAAGCATCGGGCAATAGCCTGACCATCGAGAATGCTTCGGCCCAGAATTACATGGGCGGCGCACTGAGCCTGCAGGGAACGGTTGCCGACCTGGAAAAATTGAGCGGCATCGATCTGAAATTCTACGGCAAGACATCGGATGTCAAAGCCACGCTGCAATCTTTCAAGGTTGATACAAGCAAGTTTCCAAGCCAGATCAGCTCCGCCGAAGCGAACGTCGCGGCGAAGGGCGAGGCGGATAATCTTTCCTTCAATGCCAAGGTCATGGCGCTGCAAGGGCAGGTCGAAGCCTCCGGCAACATGACAGGCCTTCTCGATACGCCCGCTTTCAGCAACCTGACCTTTGGTGCAAAACACCCGAACTTTGTGAAGGCGATGCAAATCGTCAATCCATCCTTTGAAGGTGGCGCAGGGCTGGAACGCCCGTTTGATGTGAATGCCAAGGCCGTGAAGAATGGCGACACCTATGACATTTCAGACTTCAAAGCCAATCTTGGCCCTACGGCGGTCTCCGGTTCACTGAAGGTCAATACCGGGAACAGAACATCTGTTTCGGGAAGCATTACGGCGGGTACGGTTCCGCTCGATAGTCTTCTTGGGGCAAAATCTGCGGACAAGGGTGGTTCATCAGGTGGTGGGGCCGCTGCGGCCTCTTCACAAAGCGCAGGCGGCAAATGGTCGCGCGATACGATTGAAACCGACTGGATGCAATCCACTGACATCGATCTCGATCTGAAAGCACAGGCAATCACCTATGGTGGCTGGAACTTCACCAACCCCGCTACCAAGATCACGCTGAAGGGTGGGGTCCTGACGGTTGATAATCTGCAATCGGGCCTCTTTGGCGGAACCGCCAATCTGAGCGCGAAGATAACGGACCCTGCGGATGCGAAGCAGCCTTTGTCGATGGCCATTCAATCCAAGATGACGAACGTTGCACTGGAACCGCTTGCCTATGCCATGAGCGGCGCAGGCAAATTAAAGGCCAGTGGTGACGTCAATCTCGATA
>CAZUYV010000310.1:0-2198 GCA_964624435.1 uncultured Micavibrio sp.
GTGGCGCGTCAGGAAATCATCGGAACGACCCCTGCGACAAGAAAATGGGGCGGATGGCTTGGCTTAGTCTTGATCGTGCCGTCCCTTTTTCTTGTGAATGACACGATGCCCCATCCCGGCGCGGCAACAATTTTTTCTGTCATAGGCGCAACACTCTTGCTAGCTCATGGCCGTGGGAACTGGCTGCTGTCCCTTAAGCCCGCCGTGGTGATCGGGCTTGTGTCCTATTCGCTTTATCTCTGGCATCAGCCTGTCTTTGCCTTTGCTCGCATCCATAATGGTGGAACATTGTCGACGTTCGAAAAGGCCGGATTGATTTCGTTAAGCCTCGCACTCGCTGTGGCCAGTTGGTATTTTATTGAACGCCCCTTCCGTCAAAAAGACAGGGTCTCGACCAGAACGCTCTGGCTATTCGTCCTTGCGGGGACAATATTCTTCACGGGGCTTTATACGGCCCAAAAAATGTTTGACCTGAAAGGGCGTCTGGTCCCTATTAATGAGATCGCCGCTCAGGCCACGGACATGACCTATATCCCCAATGCCTATCGCGATGATCCGTGCCTGCCGGGCATGGGCCCTTATTGTGTTCGCGGGGTTAAGGGCGGCGCGCCTTGGATTATAGTGGGGGATTCCCATCTTGATCGCGTGGCGCCTATTCTTTGGCAAAGGTTGAAAGACAGCGGAATCCAGATGACGTTTCTTGAAAGTGGTGGCTGTGGCTATGCACCGGGAATGGAAGTTATGCTGGATGGAAAGCCCGATGCCTGCACAGCCGAAATCAATAGATCACGCCGCGATTATCTCTTGACGCAGCCACCATCGACGATTGTCGTGATGGCGCGCTATCCCCTTTATATCGAAGGAAGCTGGTTTGATAACGGCGAAGGGGGGCTGGAAGATACGGGCAGTATGATGATGCGGCCGGCGGGAAAAGACCTGCCTGATGGTGAACGTAAGCGGGCCGTGGCCGAAGCGGTCACATCCTCCCTAGAAGAACTCTTGACGGCCGGGCACAAGATTATTCTCGTCTATCCTGTACCGGAAGTGGGTTGGGATGTCCCTGCCATGATGAATAAGGAAACCAAAGGCATGGATGATACACAGAGGGCGGAATGGATGGCATCGCAAAGCCTCTCGACCTCATATGCGCTTTTCAAGAAACGCACTGATGCAACCTATGCGGCGCTGAATGCCATACCAGATCAGAAGGGGTTGACCCGTATTTATCCGGAAAAATTATTCTGCCGTAAGGATCGTTGCCTGACACATGACGATTCCATGTTGTTTTATAGTGATGATGACCATCTTTCACAGGCGGGCGGGGATATTCTCGTCGATAAAATCCTGAAATCTATAGAGTGAGATTCTTTTCTGGCCATGCCAGCAGGTTTTCGTATTTCTTACCGGCGCGGAAGGGCACGAGGCGTGGGCATTCGCGCGATCTTAGAATTCCATGGAAGCTGTATCCTTGCGGGAAGAATTTTTGCAGATCTTCGAGCGAACCAAAATCTTTGCGTGATTCATCGCCGAGTTCAAAGACAACGACAGGGCGATGACGTTCCAGCGTATCTTTCAATCCGCGCAGGACGTAGGATTCAAAGCCTTCAGTGTCAATTTTGATCAAGGTCGGTTTAATGCCAAGATCATTGATGACAGGATCGCCCTTGCGAACCTCCAGCGTGATGGGCGCGGCGCCCTGATCGGCGGCAAAAGATCCCACGCCGAGATTGCCACCCGCTGGCGGGAAATAGGGGAGATGCGCATCTTGGTCCGATAGGCCAAAAGGCAGAACCTGCACATGCGAAAAGTCATTTAATGCCAGATTGCGAAGGGCGCGATCCCGAACCATGCTCCACGGTTCAAAGCCGTAAGCGTAACGGGCCTTTGAGGCAACCGCGACAAGGTGCTGGCCGACATTGGTGCCAATATCGAGATAAACCGGATTTTCCTGGCGTTCCAGAATGGTCCGCATCAAACGCAGGGTGGCGGCTTCGTGGCTGCCATAAGTATAGATTTTATCATCCTGATGATTGCCTGTTTGCCCTTCAAAAAGAGCATCAAACACTTTAACCTGAAAGGCGAGGCCACCCGTGGGCGAACCTGCCATCTTCCCGATTTTCTTGCGCAGGCGCAGAGGGATCAGGTCGTTTCGCAGCAGCGGCAATAGGGCTGGTAACATTGTCATAGGGCTTATAGGT
>CAZUYV010000311.1:0-2194 GCA_964624435.1 uncultured Micavibrio sp.
CCGTCCGCATGGCCGAAATGGTGGGAACGGATAATTTCAAGAATTTCCTCTCTGATCTTGGTCTGTTCAAGGCGCCGAGCCTTGAGATTCCCGAAGTGGGTAAACCCTTGGTGCCCAATCCATGGCGGGAGATCAACACGATGACGGCGGCCTTTGGCCACGGCATCGCGGTATCGCCTCTGCAACTCGTGACGGCCTCCAGTTCGATTATGAATGGCGGTATTCTTGTGACGCCGACCCTCGTCATGGACAAAGCATTGTCGGACCGCAGCAAGAGCGACGTGCGTGTTGTGTCAGAACAAACCGCGCACCGCATGCGTCAGTTGATGCGTCTTGTTGTGACGGATGGCACGGGCGGCAATGCCGATGTGCCGGGATACAATGTCGGCGGCAAAACAGGCACGGCGGAAAAAGACACGGGCGGTCGCTATGACCAGAACAAGTTGCGCTCTTCCTTCCTCGCCTTCTTCCCGGTCGAGAACCCGAAATATGTTGTCTATATCATGGTGGATGAACCCAAGGGCACGAAAGAATCGTACGGATACGCCACCGCAGGCTGGGTTGCCGCGCCTGCCGTCGGCAAGGTGATTGAATCAATCGTTGCGATCAACGGCATCAAGCCCGAAGACAGCGATGAATTGGGCGGGACATTGTCGGCTTACGTGAAAACCAAGGAACAGATCTCGAAGGAGAAGCAGCTTGCGTCTTTCTCAGATCACTGACATTTCCTCCGATATCGAGATCAAGGGCATCACGGCCGATAGCCGTCAGGTGCGCGATGGGTATTTGTTCGCCGCGTTGCCGGGCAGTAAGGCGAATGGTCAGCAATTTATCGATGATGCGCTGATGCATGGTGCGGTGGCTGTTCTGGCGGGCAATGATGTGCGCCTGCCGCAAGGTTCCCATGCGCAACTGATTACTCACAGCAATCCAAGGCTGGCGCTGGCGCAGATGGCGGCGAAATATTACGGGCAACAGCCGGGCTTTATTGCCGCGGTCACCGGGACAAGTGGCAAGACATCCACAGTTTCTTTCACGCAACAATTGTGGACGCTTCTGGGGATAACCAAGTGTGCATCGCTGGGAACCCTCGGTGTTCGCGGGCCCGGCCTCATTCGTTCGGGATCCCTGACAACACCGGATACAGTCTCTCTTCATGCGGAACTGGCGGATTTGGCAGCGGTTGGTATCACACATCTGGCGATGGAGGCGTCGAGCCATGGGCTCGATCAATTCCGCCTCGATGGGGTGAATGTTTCTGTTGCAGGGTATTCGAATTTGTCGCGCGACCATCTTGATTACCACGCCGATATGGATAGTTACTTCAACGCGAAGTCGCGCCTGTTTTCGGAAGTGTTGAAGGAAGGCGGTATTGCCGTTCTCAACGCCGATGATGAGTATTTCGCAAAACTGAAAGCCATCACCGAAAAGGCGGGCCGCAAGGTCATGAGCTTTGGCGAGAAGGGCAGCGATATAAAGCTGGTTTCCCTCAAGGCGCAGCCGATGGGGCAAGACGTTGCCCTCAATGTTTTTGGCAAGGAATACAACGTGACCATTCCGCTGGCCGGGAAATTCCAGGTGATGAATGTCCTGCTCGCGCTCGGCATGGTTCTGGCGGAAGGGCATGCGGCGGAGAAAGTTATTCCACTGTTGGCAGACCTAACGGGCGTCCCGGGACGATTGCAACTGGTGACAGGCCATCCGAAGAAGGCCGCGATCTATGTCGATTACGCCCACAAACCCGGAGCAGTCGAGGCCGTATTGAATACGTTGCGGCCGCACACAGAAGGTCGATTGATCACGGTTTTGGGGTGCGGTGGCAACCGCGATGCGGGCAAACGCCCGATCATGGGAAAAATCGCGGCGGATTTATCCGACCTTGTTGTCGTGACGGATGACAATCCCCGCAACGAAGACCCGGCCACCATTCGTGCCGCCGTCATGGAAGGCGCGCCAAACGCCACCGAAATTGGTGACCGCCGCAAGGCCATTGAGTGGGCGGTTGGGCAGTTAAAAGACGGGGATGTCTTGGTAATAGCCGGAAAAGGCCATGAATCTGGCCAAATTATAGGTGATGTCGTCGAGCCATTTGACGATGTCATCGAAGCAGAAGAAGCAATCAAAAAAGTAAAGAGCAAGGGTGTAGTATGAACAAGTCGAACATAATCTGGACAGCAAAAGAAGCAGCGGCCGC
>CAZUYV010000312.1:0-2182 GCA_964624435.1 uncultured Micavibrio sp.
GAAGGCAGAGCTGTGTGTTTCCGTTACGGGAATACCGTTTATATTGACGGGATTTCCGGACATGTGCATTTCGGGCGCGGCTGCCGTTGTCTCTACAACGGGCACAACATTGTCCTGACCGAACAAGGAAGTAATATCACCAACATGTTGCAGCAATGTACCCGCAACACCGCCGAAAGCACCCATAATGGCGCCACGAATTAAGACATCCTTGCCAATCGATTTGGCCAGTGCTTCACCGATCGCCGACCCCAGAGATGTTGTTTCATCGCGCGTTTTCACACTTTCATAAATTGGCTTCCAATTGCGAGCCGCACTGACAATACCTGCGCTTACGGCACCTGAAGCAGCCCCAGCAACGATCATCCCGATTGTTGATGCAACGGCAATAGCAACCACCGGCACACCAACAGAACCGAAAAATCCGGCCGCGGACGCAATAGCGATATAGCTGGTCGATTTGATAAGGCCGCCAACAACATAACTGCCAGCCAAGCCACCGATAAAGCCAATCGAAGGGGCGGCAAGGCGTGTGGGTTTGAAAACAATCCCCGGATACGTCGTGGCTGGGCTGCCTGTTCCCGTAGGGAACGGTTCGATATATGGGCGATCTTCGGGAAGATCGGCAACAGCTATGCCAGGGCCAGGTGATCCAACTTCAACCGGTTTTTGCGTATTATGATTCGCTGGTTTAAATTGCAAAAAGGACGGACCGGGCGTAATGGCCAGCTGGGTTGCATTCAATAGCCACTCACGCAGCTTTTTCTGATGGTCTGAAAAATATTGATCAAGAGCCATATCCTCGAGATGTTTTTTCCAGAGTATAAGCAGATTTTCGCGTTCTTTTATTTCGGCTTTTAACTTCTCTTCAGATTCGTCAAGTTGCTGCTGGTCAAGATTTTGAGCACTGGTATTTGCACGTCCTTCACCACCGCCTTCGCCTTTTCCATCATCTTCGTCTTCTTTTTCGTCAAAGAGCCAGAAATCTTCGTAATTATAGTTTTTCGTTTCACTGGTGAGATCTAGATCTTCCAGAGTTGGCCCCTCGATTTCAGGGCGAAGTACATATTTATCAAACTTGAAAAGTTCCTGCTCCATGAAATTGCGAAGATGTGCGGATTTTAAGAGAAACGTCGCCCATGAATAATTTTTGCTGTTCATATGCGTTTTATCAAAAGAGTTGAACGCACCATCCAGCCATGCCTGATCATCATTCAGTTGGTCGTAATTTTCTGTTCTAAAATTTTTGGCGTGTTCATTCATGGCGCTCTACCTTGCTAAATATCTTTATTCAATAACGCGCCAGTCAATGGCAATGCCACCCGGCGGCGTTCCAAAAGCCTTGGCGGCATTGCCGCCACGCATAACAACTTCACAGAATTCCGCCTTTTTACCGCTTGGAAGCGTCCAGCCGGACGAGCCCTTGGAGAAGCAGAATTCACCATCCGATACGCCGAAAATACCTTCGGCCACACGGGCAGCCATAACGCGGCCATTCACATCCAGCGTGACATGCTTGTTGCTGATTTTTTGCAGGTCCGCAGGGTCAACCGAACATTTCATGTTGCCGTAACCATCGGTGTAGCAAACAACGTTTTTCGGATAATCTGGAACCGCATCGCGGATGTCGGCGCCGAGCTTGGAATAATCACCATGGGCTATTAGACCAAAAGCCGGTGGGAACACATCGCGGGAGCGGAATTGCGAGCCATCTTTGTCGCAATGGATTTCGCGAATTTCTTCGGCAGCGTCTTTAATGAACGAGAGCGAATAACCGCTATTCACCGCGACAATTTCAACGCCATTGAAGAGGCGGGCATAGGCCAGCCCCTCACCGGAATTTTTCACGCGGGGGGTCAGGTCATCCTTGCGCGGGGCGGTGTTGACGTAGAATTTATGACCCTTGCCGAGCTTGGAATTGATGGCCGTCTGAGCGAGGGCAAAACCCGTTGCAACCGTATCAAAGGCCGGAACCGCGAACGTGCTGATCGCGACATTTTTGTCCTGTAATTCGTAATAGAGTTTTTGCGTTACTTCGGCGAAGGCGAGATCGTGCAGATCGCCGTAATCCGCAATCACATAGACGAGAAAATCTCTCATATCACACCTCTAAAAATTTAAGCCCGTTGGACGCCATGTCATCCAACAATTCTATCGTTATGTCAACAATTTCCGCCTGATC
>CAZUYV010000313.1:0-2178 GCA_964624435.1 uncultured Micavibrio sp.
CATGCCGCCAATCCTTTCTTTTTGAGCGCGGCTATTCACCTGATCCGTAATGTTGGTTGCGTACTTCACAACCTTGAACGGCTTGCCGCTTGGGTCGAAAATCGGATTGTAGGAGGCCTGAATCCAGACTTCCTGACCGCCTTTGCCAAAGCGTTTGTATTCGGCCGCTTGGAATTGTCCGCGGCGTAGTGAATCCCAGAACGCTGCATACTCACTCGACGTGGCATAGCTGGGTTCTACAAACATACGGTGGTGCTGGCCCTTTATTTCATCAAGGCGGTATCCAACCGTTTGCAGGAAGTTTTCATTGGCGGTGATGATTGTGCCATCAAGGTTGAATTCAATCACGGCCTGCGATTTGCTAATTGCGTCCAACTGGCCCTTGTAATCGGCGTTCTGCAAAGTCTGTTGTGTGATGTCGGTAGCGTATTTCACGACCTTGTATGGTTTGCCGTTTTTGAAGATCGGATTGTAGGAGGCCTGAATCCAGATTTCGCGCCCGCCCTTGGCGATGCGTTTATATTCGGCCGCTTGAAATTCCCCGCGTCTCAGACTGTCCCAAAAGGCCGCGTAATCAGAGGAGGCGGCATAAGCGGGTTCAACGAACATGCGGTGATGCTTGCCCTGAATTTCATCGAGGGTGTAACCGATGGCCCCGAGAAAATTGCTGTTGGCGGTGATGATGGTTCCATCGAGGTTAAATTCAATAACGGCTTGAGATTTATTAAGAGCTTCGAGCTTGGCAGCCATATCGTGCTGATTGCTCGCTTGAAATAGGGACATCTGACACCTTCCACAACAAGTGATTGAAATTAGACATATGTTCAAAAATACTTATATTTTTTACAAAGCTAAACTTGGAAGGCTTTTTCGATCTAAATAATGATGGATGAATACAACTTTTGATAAATACAACCTCAGGATTCATAAGGTAAACCTTACTCTCGTAAAAGTCTAGAATGACATTGGATGTATGACCTGTTATCACTAATCCCATGACAATTCCCCCGCGTTTTCTGGACGAGCTGAGATCACGTATTACCCTGTCGGAAATCGTGGGTAAAAAGGTCAAACTCACGCGGGCAGGGCGGGAATTCAAGGGTTGTTGCCCATTCCACAATGAGAAAAGCCCGTCTTTTTACGTCAATGATGACAAGCAGTTTTACCATTGCTTTGGTTGCGGCGCACACGGCAGTGCCTTCGACTTCATCATGAATCTCGAAAACTATTCCTTTATCGAAGCGGTCGAGTCGCTGGCCCTCAAGGCCGGGATGCAGGTGCCCCAAAGCAGCCCGCAGGAGATTGAGCGCGCGAAAACGGAGAAAAGCCTCTACACCCTGATGGATGAGGCCGCCAAGTTCATGGAAAAGGCCTTGCGCGAACCCGGTGCCAAGACCGCCCGTGAATACATGGCCAAAGAACGCGGCGTTCCCGAAGACATTATCAATTCCTTTCGCATCGGTTATGCCCCGGAAGACCGTCAGGCATTGCGCAAGCATCTGACCCAAATGGGTTACACTGACCCGCAAATGATCGAAGCAGGGCTGTTAAAGACGTCTGATAAGTCCAAGGAACCATATGCTTTTTTCAGAGAGCGTGTGATGTTCCCTGTACCGGACCGTCGGGGGCGCATCGTGGCCTTTGGCGGGCGGATTTTACCCGAACATCTGCGCGCCCCTGATCGCGGTGATTTCAAACCGCCGAAATATATCAACTCGACCGACACGCCCTTATTCCACAAAGGCGGGATGCTGTATGGCGAACCGCACGCAAGACAGGCGGCGGCCGACGGCCAGCCGGTCATCGTGGTTGAGGGGTATCTTGGTGTTATTGCCTGTTTCCGTGCGGGTTTCCGGGGGGCGGTGGCGCCATTGGGGACAGCCCTGACCGAAGACCAGATCATGGTTTTGTGGAAGATGATCCCGCAAGATTCCAAAGTGCCAATCCTGTGTTTTGATGGCGATACAGCGGGAAGACGCGCCGCATCAAGGGCTTGCGCGCGTTTGTTACCATTGATTAAACCTGATCACAGCGCCAAGATTGCCTTCCTGCCCGATGGCGAAGACCCGGATTCACTGGTTCAGGAGAAGGGTGCATCGGCGCTTCAGGCGGTTCTCGAGAGTGCCTTAAACCTTGTGGATTTCCTGTGGATGGATCACACGGAAGGCCGGGATTTTG
>CAZUYV010000314.1:0-2174 GCA_964624435.1 uncultured Micavibrio sp.
GCGACACCTGAGTTTCAATCTGGCGGGCAAGGTCGTGCAGCGCGGCTTCGCGGGCGTCGCCTTCGGAAATGCGCGTGGCAAACTGGGTTGGCGAGACGTTGTAGCTGGTGATCGCGGTGAGGCGGCGCGACAGGACAGTGTCCCCGCTGGCGTTATCCACCAGCGCGAGGTTGGTGGTCAGCTTGATCTGTTTGCGTGTCGCCTCGGATTCAATCGTGATATCAAGGTCGCGTTCCAGTTCAAGGATTGGCGTCATGATCAGCTTGTGGGTCGGCGATGTGGGGTAGCCATTTTGGTAAAACCGATCGATCAGATCATTACGCAGGGCGATCCCCTCTTCATCCGGGATCACCGCGATTTCGACGCGGTCCAGACCGGCGACGCTGTCCTTATCCGACCCCTGCCCGTACATCGGTGTAAAACCGCAGGCGGCGAGCATTAACAAAAGGGTAAAAAGGCCAAGATTTTTCATGAAAATGAACCCGGTTAAGATTGATTACCTTCCAATAGATCAAATAATTAGCCCAAAAGGAAGGGATTAAGACCACCCTTTCAAACATAATTATTGACATAATAATTATAGAAATATACGTTTTCGTACATATTCACGCCACAGCGGCAAAGGGGAAGCAGGAAATGACAGATCTTAAATATGACGATAGCGATGTTCTTGGGCTTAAGGCCGTCTTCGGGGATAAAGGCGTTCTGGGCAAAAACTCCCTTGCAGGTCCTGTCCTTGGCGTTTTGGCTTTATCCGGCATAGGTATTGGGTATGCGCTTGCGACAAATGCAGTTATTGATGTGGCTGATAAGACGCTAAACGATTCCGTTTATACAATTCAAAAAATGGACTCTGGTCCAAGCTTATTCATGAGCGCTTCGATATCGCCAGCAGAATGCGTTCAGAAAATAAAAGAAGAAAAGAATATCGATTTTACCGAAGGTCAATGCCGCACGGCATTTCAGCATGCAATGGGCGTCCATTCCTGGGCGGTTGATTTCCGGTTGGAAAAATATCCTGCAATTCACGCATGGGCAAAAGAACAGATAGACGCCACCCGTAGCTTTCTTCGGTCACAGCATATGCAGCCAGCTGTCGTCCAGGTTGACCTGAATGATATTGGCAATTCTGCACCTGTGTATGAACGCCAAGGTGTTTTCATGCGTTACGACGGGAAGACATATAAGGCATCCACGCCCAGTCCTTGATGATTATCCTGCCACAACATTGACGATGCGGCCGGGGACGACGATGATTTTCTTGACGGATTTTCCTTCGAGCGCGGCCTTCACGTTGGCCTCATTCAGCGCAACATTTTCGGCCGTCTTCTGATCGGCATTGGCGGCGAGCGTAATGGTCGCGCGCATCTTGCCGTTCACCTGCACCGCCATGGTGATGGTATCAGCCTCCAGCAATGCTTCCTCGGCTTTCGGCCACGATGTTTCGGTGAGGAGTTTTTTATTGCCCATCGATTGCCAGAGTTCTTCGGCCATGTGCGGCGTCATCGGGTTAATGAGGATCACCAGTGTTTCTACAGCTTCGCGCAATGCCCATTGTTCATCGGGCGTTTTTGCGTTGAAGGATGACAGTGCGTTGGAGAATTCACGCACGCGCGCCACGGCCTTGTTCATGTGGAAAGCTTCAATATCTTTGCTTACGCCATCGATTGTTTTGTGCGTGGCGCGACGAAGATCGTTTGCGGCATCGGAGAAGCTGGATGGTTTCGTCCCCTGCTCTTTCGGCAATGTCGCAAGGATTTCACTGACCATGCGGTGAACCCGGTTCACGTATTTCCATGCGCCTTCGATCCCGGCGGTTGACCATTCAAGATCGCGGTCCGGCGGGGAGTCTGAAAGAATGAAAAGACGCGCAGAGTCTGCGCCATATGTATCGATGATGTCTTGCGGATCGATCACGTTCTTTTTCGATTTCGACATCTTGATCGTTGGACCCATCGTAACGGGCTTGCCGCCATCAAGTGTTGACCATTGTCCGCTTTCGGATTTTTGCACCTCTGTCGGGAATAGCCATTTGCCATCTGCGCCCTGAAATGTTGCGTGGGTTACCATTCCTTGCGTGAACAAACCTGTAAATGGTTCATCCGCCGGAACAGGATAGCCGCAATCGCGCAGCGCGCGCGTCCAGAAACGCGAATAAAGAAGGTGCAGCACGG
>CAZUYV010000315.1:0-2146 GCA_964624435.1 uncultured Micavibrio sp.
GTTGCGATGCCAGCGGTTGATCCAAAAACGGCAGAAGCCGCAGTCGCCGTCGAAAATCATGACGGGTTTTTGCGGTGGGGCGTTGACGTGGAGTTGAGTGCCCACGGAGAAAACCTAGTGGTTTTTCGGCTATTTGCGAGCCTTTCCGAAAACGGCGTTCAGGCCGGTCAAAGTATTCGTATGAACATCAGTGATCCACCGGGTCACGTTGTCTTCACAATCGTAGTTGAGCGTTCTCTGCGCGTTCTTGATGGCGCTGTTTGCCTTCTCGATGGTAACCAGGGCGTTGAACCACAGACTGAAACTGTTTGGCGCCAAGGCGACAAATACAAAGTTCCGCGTATCATCTTCGCGAACAAAATGGATAAAACGGGCGCTGACTTCTACATGTGCATCGACTCCGTCAAAAAACGTCTTGGTATCGATCCTTTGGTAACAACCCTTCCAATCGGCATTGAATCTGATTTCGTTGGTATTGTTGACCTGATCAACATGACGTCCATCATCTGGAAAGATGAATCTCTGGGTGCTGCATTTGAAGTTGGGCCAATTCCGGCAGATCTCGTTGAGAAAGCAAAATCTTACCGCGAGCGTATGATCGAGCAAGCCGTTGAGATGGACGATGCTGCGATGGAAGATTACCTGAATGGTAAAGAGCCGGATATTAAAACACTGAAGAAATGTATCCGTAAGGGTACAATTGCCTTCAAACTTATTCCTATGATGTGCGGTTCCGCGTTCAAGAATAAAGGCGTTCAGCCTCTGCTAGACGCTGTTGTTGACTTCCTGCCTTCGCCTTTGGACAAAGGCGTTGTTCGCGGCACGAAGCCAGACACAGATATCGAAGACACACGCGAGATGACAGACGAGGCACCACTGTCCGGTCTGGCCTTCAAAATTATGCCTGATGAATTCGTCGGTACACTGACCTTCTTCCGTATTTATTCCGGTAAACTGGAAGCTGGTTCTTACCTTGTGAACTCCACAAAGAATAAGAAAGAACGTATCGGCCGTATGTTGCTGATGCACTCAAACAACCGTGAAGAAATCAAAGAAGCGCATGCTGGCGATATCGTTGCCCTCGTTGGTTTAAAAGACACAACAACAGGTGATACGCTTTGCGATCCTCTGAAGCCAATCGTTCTGGAGAAAATGACATTCCCAGAGCCGGTGATCGAGATCGCCGTTGAGCCAAAAACTAAGGCCGACCAGGAAAAAATGGGTATTGCCCTTGGCAAGCTCGTTGCTGAAGATCCTTCGTTCCGCGTTCACACAGATGCTGAAACAGGCCAGACGATCCTGAAAGGCATGGGCGAACTTCACCTCGACATCAAGATCGATATCATGAAGCGTACCTACGGCGTAGAAGCCAATATTGGCGCGCCTCAGGTTGCCTACCGTGAAACAATCTCGAGAGAGTCTGATACAGATTACACGCACAAGAAACAATCCGGCGGCTCGGGCCAGTTTGCCCGCGTTCTGTTTAAGATGCGTCCTCTGCCTGCCGATGCAAAAGATGCAAAAGGCGAGCCAATTACAGACTATAACTTCCTTAACACTACCGTGGGCGGCTCTATTCCTAAAGAATACATCCCGGGTTTCGAAAAGGGGATGCGCGCTGCCAAGGAAACTGGAGTTATTGCTGGATTCCCTGTCATTAACATCGAAATTGAACTCTATGATGGCAAATACCACGATGTTGACTCTTCAGCTCTGGCGTTCGAGATCGCAGCCCGTGCAGGCTTTAAAGAAGCCATGCAGAAAGCCGGCCCTCAGTTGCTTGAGCCTGTTATGAAAGTCGAAGTGGTTACGCCGGAAGAGTATATGGGCGATGTTATCGGCGATATTAACTCTCGCCGCGGCATGATCTCAGGTATGGAAGACCGCGGTAACGCCAAGGTTGTCGATGCTATGGTTCCGCTGGCTAACATGTTTGGTTACATCAACCAGTTGCGTGGTATGTCCAAAGGCCGTGCCTCGTATTCAATGGTATTCGATCACTATGAAGTCGTTCCAAGCAATGTGGCTGATGAAGTCCGTGCGAAAATGGCCGGCTAACAAGATTTAATAAGAATTTAAAGGAGCATAAAAATGTCTAAGGAAAAGTTTGAGCGGACGAAACCGCACGTAAACATAGGGACAATTG
>CAZUYV010000316.1:0-2138 GCA_964624435.1 uncultured Micavibrio sp.
ATATCCGGCAAGAAATTCCGCATTGTCAGGCAAGACAGCAATGGCAATCATTTTATCGAACAGGATAATCTGGATGGAACGCTTGCCAATACTTTCTTAAAAGCGCGTGAAAAGCAGATTGGCGATCACCATCAAACGGTGTGGAAGCAGGATATGGATCAACCAATTGGTGATTGGCCGCTTGTTCCTGTCCACCTCGCCTGATAATATCTCATCACTATTTATGAGAGAGAAAAGTCATGCCACAGCAAATATTTGTTAATCTGCCTGTTAAAGATCTTAATAAATCCATCCAGTTTTTTACTCAGCTTGGTTACACCTTCAATCCGCAATTTACCGATGAAAATGCCACATGCATGATTGTCGGCGAAAACATTTTCGCGATGCTGCTCGTTGAGCCATATTTCAATTCCTTTGCGCCTCACAAGCGGGTGGCGGATGCCACCAAAACTGCCGAGGTGTATGTGGCCATCAATGTCGAAAGCCGTGAAGCGGTGGATGCCTTAATTAAAAAGGCCATCACCGCGGGCGGCACGACATACAAGGAACCGCAGGATCTTGGCTTTATGTACCAGCAAGGCTATCAGGATCTGGACGGGCATATCTGGGAAATTTTCTGGATGGACCCAAAAGGTATTCCTTCGTGAGTGATCTTAACGACCTCGAACAGCGCCTCAAAGCCGCGCAAGCCAAGCACGCTGAATTGAATCCGCCGCATGTACAAACACGGGCTGGAAATGAAATGGCCACGGGCATTCGCGCATTTATGGAAATGGTTGGTGTTATCCTCGGTTCCGGCCTGATGGGTTATGCCCTGGACAGGTTCTTCGAAACGGCTCCTACACTGTTGTTTATCTTCATAGTTTTGGGCATCGTCGCGGCGATTTTTAATCTCTATAAACTTTCGCAAAATTTAGGCACCGCAATCGGTTCTAAGAACTTGCAATCGCCTGACAAAATGGCTAGAAAGTCGCCAGAAAATGAATCACAGGATTAAGTGAGATAGAGCTTGGCTAACCCTATACACCAGTTTGAAATTCAGCCCCTTATCCCCTTCCATATCGGGGGTATCGACCTGTCCTTCACAAATTCATCGCTTTGGATGACAATCGGCATTGTTTTGTCAGTGGGATTGCTCAGCCTCGCCATGCGCAAAAAGGCGCTTGTGCCGACCCGCGGTCAACTTGCGGCAGAAGGTCTTTACAAATTTATGGCCAATATGGTCCGTGACAATGTCGGCGAAAAAGGCATGGGATATTTCCCGCTTGTCTTCACGATGTTCATGATCGTCCTGCTGGGTAACGTGCTCGGCATGATCCCGGGTTCTTTCACCTACACATCGCATGTTGCCGTCACCGGCATTCTGGCATTGATGATTTTCGTTCTCGTGACTATCATGGGGTTTGTAAAACATGGGTTCCATTTTCTGCAATTGTTCTGCCCGCCGGGCGTTCCGTTGTGGATTGCACCGCTGATCATTCCGATTGAAATTATCTCGTACCTGTCGCGTCCCGTGACCCTGTCGCTTCGTTTGTTTATCAACATGCTGGCGGGCCACCTGATGGTAAAAATCATCGCGGGTTTCAGCGTTATGATGATCGGCGCGGGCCTCGTTGGCATTCTCGGCTCCCTCGGCACGACAATGTTCAACGTGCTGCTGATCGGCTTCGAAATTTTCGTGGCTGCCGTTCAGGCCTACGTTTTCGCGCTCCTGACATGTATCTACCTGCGCGATACAGTTGAGCTTGCTCACTAAGATTTAAACTCCCTATCAACCTAAACCTAAAACTAAACGAAAAAAGGAACTTAAAATGGATATCGAAACAGTAAAAATTCTCGCAGCCGCCCTTGCCCTGCTGCCGATCCTCGGCGTTGGTATTGGCCTTGGCCTGATCTTCGGTTCGTTCAACGAAGCCGTCGCCCGCAACCCATCGATCCAGTCCGGCCTGTTCGGCACGCTGATTTTCGGCTTCGCCGTTACAGAAGCTCTGGCGATTTTCTCGCTCGGTATCTCCCTTCTGATCCTGTTCGGTCTGTAAGAGGAATAAAGGCTTGATGCGCGCAACCCGCTTCATCTCTGTTCTGGCATTGGTCCTCGCGCTGGGTATCCCGGCTGCGATGGCCGCTGCTGATTCAAA
>CAZUYV010000317.1:0-2135 GCA_964624435.1 uncultured Micavibrio sp.
AGAAATTTCCATTGCCGAGCCGGTTTTGCGTTCATCGCCCGTCCTCGACGATATGGACCTTATTTATATCCTTCAGGCGAAAGGGGCCAGCCATGCCCGTGCCATCGCCTTGCGCGAAGGATTGAGCGCCACACTGGTCAATATGCTGGCCGATACAAAAGACTTTGAAACAGCGGTTAATCTGTCGAACAATGACGGCGTTGCCCTGACCAATCATGCCTATGACATCTTTGCCTCTATGGCAAAGAAGAGCGAAGCTCTTGCAGGTCCGCTGTTGCACCGCGATGACTTGCCGAAAGATATCGCCACCGAACTGTATAGCTTTGTTAGTTCCGAGCTGAAGAAAGTTGTGACTGAGCGTTTTGGCGATCTGTCGGCGGCGGCAAATATTATCCTCGATGAGATAGCCTCTGAAATTCGCGATCCTGAATCGCGTTTGATTGAAAATTACGACCTGCTGATGGCGCAGGCACATCTTTTACAGCGCCGGGGCGAATTGAAAGTGGCTGGCATGATTTCCTGCCTGCGTCGCGGCCAATACACAACCTTTATGGTCCAGTTCTCTGTTTTTTCCATGCTGCCGTTTGAAACGGTCAAGAGCATGCTGAAACAGGATGGTGGCAAGGGGCTTGCGATTGCCTGCCGCGCTCTCGATATTATTAAGGCCGATTTCATCAGCATCTACCTGCTGACAGAACGGTTCCGTACCACCGGCGGCAAGCGTGTTATCACGCATACGGAATTGTCGCGTTTGATGACCATGTTTGATGAAATCGACGCCGAAGATGCGCGCCGCACAATTCGCAGTACGCGCCACTGAATAGAATTTTTATCCTCCAGGTAAAATGAAAACGGCCTCGGTATAAAAACCGGGGCCGTTTTGTATCATGGGAAGAATTTTTAGGCCGCTTTTTTCGCAGCATTATTTAGGGCAGCAACACCCGGCAGTTCCTTGCCTTCTAGCCATTCGAGGAAAGCGCCGCCAGCCGTTGAGATATAGCTGAACTGGTCGGCCACCCCGGCATTTTCGAGCGCAGAGACTGTATCGCCGCCACCGGCAACGGAAACAAGGCTGCCAGCCTGCGTCAGCTTGGCCACAGTACGGGCGAGATCATTTGTCCCCTTGTCGAACGGTTTAACTTCGAACACGCCCATGGGGCCGTTCCATAGCGCTGTTTTGCAACCGGCAAGAATATCGCTCAGTTTTTCGATAGTGGCCGGGCCGACATCAACCGCTTCTTCATCCGCTGGCATGTCTTCGGTCAGGCGGATTTCAAACGGGGCGTTTTCACCAAACTTCGTGACACAGACACGGTCAATCGGGAGAAGGATTTCGCATCCGGCTTTTTCCGCTGTCGCAATAATTTCTTTTGCTTCGCCGACCATATCGCGTTCGCAAAGCGATTTTCCGACTTCGATATCTTTGGCCGCAAGGAATGTGTTCGCCATGCCGCCGCCAAGGAAGAGGTAGTCCACTTTCTTGACGAGGTTGTTCAGTACGGAAAGTTTTGAGGATATTTTAGATCCGCCAACAATGGCAATCACAGGTTTCTTCGGCGATTCCAGCGCATTGTTCAGCGCGTTCAATTCCGCTTCCATCAGGAATCCTGCTGCCGTTGGAAGACGATGAGCCAGACCTTCTGTCGATGCATGGGCACGGTGCGCCGCGGAGAAAGCATCGTTGGCGTAGATATCGCCAAGCTTGGCAAGTTCAGCCACAAATGCCGGGTCATTGCCTTCTTCACCTTTGTGGAAACGTAGGTTTTCGAGCACGACGATATCGCCGTCATTCAACGCGGCAACTGCCTTTTCAGCCTCGGCACCGACGCAATCTTTGCCGAAGGATACTTTGTGACCCCAGCTTTTCGCACATTCAGGCGCAAGGAAAGCGAGCGAGAATTCAGCCTCGTATCCACCTTTCGGCCTGCCGAAATGGGAAATAACAACAATCTTTGCGCCTTTGGAAACAAGGTAATCAATGCCGGGTTTCAGACGGTCAATGCGTGTTGTATCTGTGACCTTGCCATCTTTGGCAGGAACGTTGAGGTCGGCGCGCAACAGAACGCGTTTACCTTTGAGGTCGAAATCGTGAAGGGTTTTGAAGGACATTTTGCTCTCTTTCAGTGACATAAAAT
>CAZUYV010000318.1:0-2124 GCA_964624435.1 uncultured Micavibrio sp.
TCATGAGCGATAATATCAGCACCGACAAAACCTTCACCCTCACCAACGACCAGACAGGCGAAGCGATCAAGCTGCCGGTACTGCACGGCACGGACGGCCCAGATGTTATCGATATCCGCAAGATGTACGCCGAAAACGGCCATTTCACATTCGACCCCAGCTATACATCGACCGCATCGTGTAAATCCCGCATCACCTTTATCGATGGCGACAAGGGCATCCTTCATCACCGCGGTTATGATATCAAGGAACTGGCGAAGAAAAGCACGTTCATGGAGGTCTGCTACCTTCTTCTGGAAGGTGATCTTCCATCCCAGGACCAACTGCAAAAATTCAATCACTCCATCACCATGCACACCATGGTGCATGACCAGATGAACTATTTCTATCGTGGTTTCCGCCGCGATGCGCACCCGATGGCCGTTATGTGCGGCGTGGTTGGCGCGATGGCCGCGTTCTATCACGACTCCCTTGATATTTATGACCCGGCGCAGCGCGAAATCTCGGCGCACCGCCTGATTGCGAAATTGCCGACACTGGCCGCCATGACCTACAAATACTCAATTGGTCAGCCTTTCATGTATCCGCGCAATGACCTGAATTATGCGGAAAACTTCCTCTATCAATGTTTCGCTGTTCCGGCCGAACCGTACAAGGTTTCACCAGTGCTGGCGAAGGCTATGGACCGCATTCTTATTCTCCATGCCGACCACGAACAAAACGCTTCAACATCTACTGTGCGTCTCGCTGGCTCGTCTCAGGCCAACCCGTTCGCCTGTATCGCGGCGGGTATCGCCTGTCTCTGGGGCCCTGCCCACGGCGGCGCAAACCAGGAAGTTCTGGAGATGCTCGATGAAATCGGCTCTGCAGACCGCATTCCTGAATTTATCGCCAAGGCGAAAGACAAGAATGACCCATTCCGCCTCATGGGCTTTGGCCACCGCGTCTATAAAAACATGGACCCACGCGCGGCCGTTATGCGCGAAAGCTGCTATGAAGTGCTCGATGAACTCGGCCTCCATGATGATCCAAAATTGAAACTGGCGATGGAACTGGAAAAGGCAGCGCTGGCCGATCCATATTTCGCCGAACGCAAGCTCTTCCCGAATGTGGACTTCTATTCCGGCATTATCCTAAAGGCGATGGGTTTCCCGACTTCGATGTTCACCGTGCTGTTCGCCGTATCGCGGACAGTGGGCTGGATTTCACAATGGAAAGAAATGATCGAAGAACCGGAACTGCGCATCGGTCGCCCACGCCAGCTTTACACCGGTCCGGATATCCGCCCTTACGTGGACATCAAAGACCGGAAATAATCAGAAACAAGAGATAGTGCATGAGTGAAATTTATACGCCGTTAAGTTACAAGACTCACTTTTTGGCAATAACAATCGCTTATGTATTGTTGCTTGTAATTCTGGCATTCGTACTAAACTTTTTGGATGACCAATGGGGGCTAGTGTTTTTCCCTTATCTTGCAGCAGTATCCCTTCTGTTTTATTCGATATTTCTGACAATTATAAAAGATAATGCGGCAAGGCAATTAATAGAAACAAAGTTCTTTGATTCTATTGCGTACGCTTTTCTTTATGGAACGATTGCGCCTGTAATATATTGTTTAGCAACTTTATTTATTACAGGAAAACTGAGCAGTTATAGCTTGGTTGCCTACTGCGGACTATATTCGTCGGCCATGTACCTTTTTTACTTTCTTATTCTAAAAATAATAGGAAAACGGCAGGACATAAAATCATAGAAACGACAACACAAACCCCGCGGCCTTTTGTGACGGTGTTTTTTCCTGACCATAGCCCAGACGAAAACGAACATGGTCGAAGTCGCCAATTTGTTTGGCGGGTGACTTCCACAGACGATAGGCAATCTCGGCAATCGGATCCGGCCTGCAATGCTCCTGCAGGAATTCCGGCACCACTTCCGTGCCTTCCATGATATTGGCCAGATGCGCAAAACGAACATTCACCACGCGCCGTATAATGGCAAAGGTCAGCGGATTGGCCTTATACGCAATCACATGCGGCACGCGCATCGCGGCAAGCTCCAAACCCACTGTGCCTGATACGGCCAAGGCTATGTTGAACGATGCGAACGCATCCCATTTATGGT
>CAZUYV010000319.1:0-2119 GCA_964624435.1 uncultured Micavibrio sp.
CGGTATTCTTTCCCAGCTCGTTGCATGGCTTCAACATGGCCAACCACTTTACATGATCCTATACGGAAGCTTGATCGTATTCTTTGCATTCTTCTACACGGCCATCGTATTCAATCCGCAGGAAAATTCCGAGATGCTCCGTAAGTATGGCGGCTTTGTTCCCGGTATTCGTCCAGGGAAGAGTACTGCCGACTATCTCGATTATGTTTTGACACGTATCACCTTTATCGGCGGTCTCTATCTTGTGTTTGTCTGTTTGTTGCCTGAATTCCTGATCTCGCAATACCAGATCCCGTTCTATTTCGGCGGTACATCGCTATTGATTGCGGTATCGGTGACAATGGATACAGTTGCCCAGGTACACTCACACTTGATCGCGCATCAATATGAAGGCCTGATCAAGAAAAATAAACTCAAAGGCTCTCGCGAAGGAAAACGATAGCATGCATTTGATCCTGATAGGCCCGCCGGGGGCGGGGAAGGGGACACAGGCGCAAATTCTGGAATCGGAATATGGTCTGAAACAACTTTCTACCGGTGATATGCTGCGCGTCGAAATCGCCAATGGAACTGACCTTGGTGTAAAGGCGAAAGCCATTATGGATGCGGGTCACCTTGTATCCGATGACATCATGATCGGTATGATCGCCAACCGTATCGAACAACCAGATTGTGCCAAGGGCGTTATCTTCGATGGCTTTCCGCGTACGGTCGATCAGGCCAAGGCGCTTGATGCCATGCTTAAGGAAAAAGGTAAGCCTTTGAATGTGGTTATTCAGTTTGTGGTCGATGAAGATGAGCTTGTAAACCGCCTACAGACCCGTATTCAGCAAACGCTCGATGCTGGCAAAGAAGTTCGCGGTGATGACAATGTCGAAACTTTCAAGAAACGCCTCGGTGTTTATAAAGATCAGACGGCGCCAATTCTGCCCTATTACGAGCAGACAGGTCTTTTGAAGAAGGTCGATGGCATGAAGCCGATCGATTTCGTTACGACCGAGATCAAAGCTTTATTAAAGTAGCGATGCCCCAGCGGTCATGTTTTTGACCGATCTCTATCGCCTGAAGCTGATCTTCAAGAATGGCAATTCGTGCCCCCTGAAACTCGGTTGGATGGTCGCTATAGTAGCAGGCCACCCTTGTGAAGGCTTTGTTGACATAGGTGTTCAGAGCATATTTTAACGGTTCAGCAAAATCATGCCTATCCGCGTACTCAATGCATTTTAAAAGACGGTGGCTGTGTTTTTGGGCCTGATCGGCATCAAGGGTCTTCATTGCTTTTTCCATCTTTGCGCCGATCTGGTCAATTAAAGCCGATAGGCGAAATTCCAATCCCATACGGGGAATGGCGTACTGAATAATGGTGGAATGGCTGTTTTTGGTCGTCAGCTCGCCGATTAAAAAATTCATGCTCATGACTCTGATTATTATAAATATGACCTTAGCCTTAGTTATTAATTATGTCAATATATGAAACACCTCTCAAACCCGCTAAAAACCGCCAAAATACCTGTTGACGCAAGGGTTTACACCTTCTATATTGCGGCAAATCTAAAAGCCTCTATGGTCGTAGTGTCTTTATAAACATTTGATTTATAAGGCTTTTTGATGGTGTAGGAACTGGTATTACGGTTCCGTTTGATATGATCAAAAAGGAGAAACTATGGCTCGTATTGCAGGGGTTAACGTCCCAGACAACAAACGCGCGCTGATTTCGCTGACCTATGTCCATGGCATTGGTCGTCACTCGGCTCGTCAAATCTTGAAAGTGGTTGGCATCGATGAAGCCCGCCGCATGAACGATCTTTCGGAAGATGAGCTGAACGCCATCCGTGCCGAAATCGATACAGACAAATACACGATCGAAGGGGATCTGCGTCGTCAGATTGCCCAGAACATCAAACGTCTGATGGACATGGCTTGCTACCGCGGCCTGCGTCACCGTAAACATTTGCCAGTTCGTGGCCAACGCACACGCACCAATGCGCGCACGCGTAAAGGTCCTGCGAAGCCAATCGCCGGCAAAAAACAAGTGACGAAATAGGAAGGGAACCTGAATCATGGCTAAACCAGCAGCAGGCGCAAAACCCGCCAAAAAAGTTAAAAAGAACATCACCAC
>CAZUYV010000320.1:0-2115 GCA_964624435.1 uncultured Micavibrio sp.
GGAAATTGAATCCGGCCGTGGCGAAGTGCGAGCGGGCATGCTGATGTGTATGGACCCAACTGGCGCGCCTATCACGCTGCCCGGCGAAAACACGGTGGAACCAACCTTCGGTCTTCCTGCCATGTGGATTGATGAACAATACCGCGAAGAAGCGCATTTTAAAGGGTACACCGTTGTCGATGCACCGACCGTTATCACCACGCATATTACGGAACTGGTGAAGGACAACATGTCCGACCTGCTCTCCTATGCCGAAACGCAAAAACTGCTGGATGAACTTCCACGCGAATACCAGAAACTGGTGGGTGATGTTATTCCGGGCCAGATGACAATTGGTGGCCTCCAGCGCATCCTGCAAAATCTCGTTGCGGAACGTGTATAGGTACGCGATCTTCCCACCATTCTGGAAGGTATTTCCGAAGCAGCTGTCTACACCAAGAATATCGCCTACATCACTGAACATGTCCGTTCCCGCCTCGCCCGCCAGATTTGCGACGCGAACACCAATGCCTCCGGCTTCGTGCCCCTGCTCACCCTCTCGCCGGAATGGGAACAGGGATTTGCGGATTCATTGCTGGGTGATGGCGAAGAACGCCAACTCGCGATGGCGCCATCGCAATTGCAGAATTTTATCAATGCCGTGCGTGATGCCTATGAAGAATTCGTGGCGCAGGGTGAAACACCAGTGCTGCTCACCTCACCCGGCATTCGCCCCTATGTACGGTCGGTGGTTGAACGTTTCCGCCCCCAAACCATTGTAATGTCGCAGAACGAAATCCACCCGAAAGCCAAAATCCGCACGCTGGGACAGGTTTAATTTTTTTGAATCGGCTGAGAACCAAATGCACCTCAAAACATTGGTTCTTAGTATAAGATTTGTTTTTTAAGGATATTGCCCATGAAAATTCTGATCCATTGGTTCCTCTCGGCCATCGCTGTCTGGCTCGTCTCCGAAATTGTTCCCGGCTTTATGGTACAAAGCCTTGGCGCAGCGCTGATTGCCGCCGTGGTGATCGGTCTGGTTAACGCCACGCTTGGGCTCCTGCTGAAAATTGTAACTTTCCCCCTCACTGTCATGACGCTCGGCCTCTTCTGGCTGGTCATCAATGGTGTGATGCTGCTTGTCGCGGCCCAATTCGTACCCGGTTTTGCCATTGCCGGCTTCCCTGCCGCCTTCATCGGCGCCATAGTGCTCAGCGTCGTGAACATGGTCCTGAAGGTTCTGTTTTTGAAAGATGAAGACTGAGATATTAGGTCATATCTAACAGTAACTTACGCCCTATCATTGACATAACCTGAGATAGGTTTTAAGACAGGCTCACTTTTAGGTATGGGTGTGTCATGAAAAACAAAATAAATACGTCGATCAAACAAGGCGTTTCGCAATCGCGGCAAGGATAGAATATGCGCCGTCGCAATACCGCCACGAACGAGCCGGCCAGAATCCCCGCATTGAACGACAGATTCAACGCGTATCTGACAACATTGCCGCCTGCTCAAACGAGTGATGACCCATCGATCAAAACAATTGGGATTGTTGGCGCGATCTTCGATAAAGATTTTAATTTGTACCCGAACGACATGAGGCCCATCCAAAAATCCCTGCAAATGCTGCGTGATGCCCAGATATCTATGGCAGAAAAAGTTGAATTTCATTTCTACAATCTGCTAGCTCCGGTCAATAGCGATATCCTGTCGGCTGCCTTGCTCGATCATTGCGCTCCCAAGGCAGATGGCCTGATCCTATGCGATATCAAAGGCAATAAATCAGGCCACAACAACTTCTATAATCTTTACTACGACCAACGGACAGAACCATATGAGAGTTTCGACTATGAATATATGCGTGACCTCGACTGGAAAAGGAACAGGCCGTTCGATCGTCAGCATGGCGTCAGCCATCTTCAAAATGATCAGTTTGTTAAAGATGCCTGGCCACGCGCCGCCGATATTATTGATACCAAAATTGTTTTTGCCTTTGGCGGTGATCAGGAGGAGATCACAGCGAAGGATTTCCTGATCGGTAATTTTTATCAAGCTGCATATTCTGTCGAACATCTGCACAGTGTGGCCATCAGCAATGCACATCTGGACAAATTACAAAGCGAAGCAAAC
>CAZUYV010000321.1:0-2110 GCA_964624435.1 uncultured Micavibrio sp.
CAAAAGTTAATATGAGAAAAGGCTAAAACACCAATATGGTTAAGGTCAACCCAAAAGGGACAATTATAAAAAACCTTTTGTGCTGCGGTGCCGTGCCGGGTTAAATTCGCTTATGAATCAAGCGTCCCCCATTGCGTATAATTATTGTGCCCTTCCTCTTGCCGCCTATGCGTGCCGCCCGGACCAGTCCAAAGGCCGTATATATGAGGAGGAAGAGAGCAAAACCCGCACCTGTTTCCAGCGCGACCGCGACCGCATCATCCATACTTCGGCCTTCCGCCGCCTGAAAGACAAGACACAGGTCTTCGTCTACCACGAAGGCGATCATTACCGCACGCGCCTGTCACACACGCTCGAAGTATCCCAAATCGCGCGCAGCCTCGCCCGCGCCTTGCTGGTGAACGAAGATCTGGCGGAAGGGATCGCCCTCGCGCATGACCTTGGCCATACGCCGTTCGCACACACGGGTGAAGATGTCCTCGAACAGTGCATGGAACCCTATGGCGGGTTCGAACATAACGACCAATCTTTGCGCGTGCTCACCAAACTCGAACGCAAATATCATCGCTGGCAGGGGCTGAACCTGACATGGGAAACGCTGGAAGGCGTGGTCAAACATAACGGCCCTGTGAAATACAACACGCTTCCCGTGACACTGGCCGAAATTCAAAAACAAACCGATCTGCGTCTGAGTACGTATGCGAGTGTTGAGGCGCAATGCGCCGCCATCGCGGACGATATCGCCTACAACAATCATGATGTGGAAGATGGCCTTCGCGCCGGGATGTTCACATTGAAAGACCTCGAAGGCGTGACGCTGCTGCGCGAAGTCATCACGGGCGTGCGCAAATCCTATCCTGATATCGCTGAACATTACCTTGTGCAGGAAATGATCCGCGAAATGATCGGCGCGATGGTGAGCGACGTCCTGACGGAATCGCAGGCGCGTATCCAGAAAATAAATCCATCATCGCCCGAAGATATCCGCAATGCAGGTAATGCCGTGGTGGCCTTTTCGAAGGGCATGTATGAACGGGTGGAAGAACTGCGTGATTTCCTGATGCAGCGTATGTATCGCCACTACACGGTGATGCGTGTGCGGCACAAGGTCGAACGCATCGTCTCGGACTTGTTTGATGCCTTCTTTAAGGGCCCGCAGCTTTTGCCCGAACACTGGCAAAAACGGGTGGAAGAAGTGGGCGGCATGGTCAATGACACACCGCGTGCCCGCATCGTCTGTGATTACATCGCCGGGATGACGGACCGCTATGCCATGCGCGAACATGAACGGCTGTTCGACCTTCATTGGGATAAGTGATGGAAAAACTCCTAAAACTGCTACCATATTTTATAGCTCAGTTTTCCGCCGTCCTTCTGTCATGCCTATTAGCAACTCTACTCGCAATTGCAGTTTTCTATGGGATAGAAATATTTACTGATCCTCTCCAGTTTTCAGAATGGTGGATAGGGCTAACAGCTTTTATCTTTTGTCCTGCCGTCTTACTCTTTTACTTCCCGCTGGCATCTTACTGGTGGAGGAAGGGGCAGCGTGATTATCGCCGCTATATTATAGCGTCTTTCCTTATTTCATCAGTGGAAGGTTTTCTATTCTTTCACATGTGGGAGTTAGCTAACTGGCGGTATTCTTGGGAAACATTCATAACGGTCTTTGGCTATACCTCATCGGGGCTGTTTTTAGGAATGGTGCATAGATATGTAGCGGGGCATTTGGCGCGTACACGCGAACTCTTTGCAAAGACAGGTTTTTAATCCGTGAATATTAACGATTTCGGCTCTTTACAACTGCCCCCCTTTTTCATAGCATCCGATTCATGGCTAGAAAATTTGATGATTTTGATGAACCGGAAGGGGATGGCGTATTCGACCAGATCCTGACCATTGTGGGTGAGCGCAAACGTGAGTTTGCCATCGCCTGTGTCTCCGCCGCCGTGATCCTGCTGGGTCTGATTGTCTGGGGAAGTTACCCGGACAATGAGTCAGGGGATAGCGCATCCGTGCCGATCGTGCGCGCCGATGCCGGTGATTATAAAACGACACCGGACAATCCGGGCGGGATGGAAATTCCGTATCGCGATTCCACCGTGTTCTC
>CAZUYV010000322.1:0-2095 GCA_964624435.1 uncultured Micavibrio sp.
GGCGATATTATCGCTGACGGTCCTTCCACACAGTTCGGTGAACTGGCGCTGGGCCGTAACGTGCTCGTCGCGTTCATGCCTTGGAATGGTTACAACTTTGAAGACTCCATCCTGCTGTCCGAACGTATCGTATCTGATGACGTCTTTACTTCGATCCACATCGAAGAATTCGAAGTCATGGCCCGCGATACAAAACTGGGCACCGAGGAAATCACACGCGACATTCCGAACGTTGGGGAAGAAGCGCTGAAACACCTCGATGAATCCGGTATCGTTCACATTGGTGCCGAAGTTGGTCCTGGCGACATTCTTGTTGGTAAAGTGACACCGAAAGGTGAATCGCCAATGACGCCGGAAGAAAAACTTCTGCGCGCTATCTTCGGTGAGAAGGCTGCCGACGTAAAAGACACATCGCTCCGCTTGCCTCCAGGCACGCAAGGAACGATTGTTGAGGTTCGCGTCTTCAACCGCCGCGGTGTTGACAAAGACTCCCGCGCGATGGCGATTGAACGTTCTGAAATCGAACGTCTTGCAAAAGACCGTGATGACGAACGCCGCATTCTGGAAGGTGGTTTCTTTGGCCGCCTGAAAGAATTGCTCGTCAACAAAACGGTTTCTGCTGCGCCAAAAGACGTCAAAGTCAAAAAAGGTGAAAAACTCACATCCGCTGTGCTCGATGAAATCAAGCATGGCCTGTGGCGCCAGATCGTTGTCGACAACGACAAGGTGATGGAAGAAATCGAAGCGATGGGTAAGACCTTCGATGAAGCCGTTGATAACCTGAAAGAGCGTTTCGAAAACAAAGTCGAAAAACTGCAACGCGGCGATGAACTCCCACCGGGTGTTATGAAGTCTGTTAAGGTTTTCGTTGCGATCAAACGCAAAATGCAGCCAGGCGATAAAATGGCTGGCCGTCACGGTAACAAAGGGGTTGTATCCCGTATCATGCCGGCGGAAGACATGCCGTACCTTGAAGATGGTACACCTGTTGATATCGTGCTGAACCCGCTTGGCGTGCCTTCGCGTATGAACGTCGGTCAGATTCTCGAAACGCACCTTGGATGGGCTTCGGCCAACCTCGGCCGTCAGATCGGTGAGATGATCGATAGCTTCAACGATCCGAAAAATCCGGCTGCTGCCGAAATGACCAAGCTAAAAGGCAAACTGAAATCGGTTTACGGTGCGCGCGAATTTGATGAACGCGTATCGCAACTGGATGATGCACAGATGGTCGAAATGTCCGGTAACCTTCGTGGCGGCGTGCCAATGGCAACGCCTGTTTTCGATGGTGCGGAAGAGGCCGATATTGATGAACTGCTCGGTCTTGCAGGCCTGCACAAATCGGGTCAAATGACATTGATCGATGGCCGTACCGGTGAAAAATTCGCCCGTCCTGTCACGGTTGGTTACATCTACATGCTGAAACTCCACCACCTTGTTGACGACAAGATCCACGCCCGTTCGATCGGTCCGTACTCTCTTGTCACGCAGCAGCCTCTGGGCGGTAAAGCCCAGTTCGGCGGTCAGCGCTTCGGGGAGATGGAAGTGTGGGCACTGCAGGCTTATGGTGCGGCTTACACATTGCAGGAAATCCTGACTGTGAAGTCCGATGACGTGGCAGGCCGTTCGAAAGTCTATGAAGCGATCGTTCGCGGCGAAGACAATTTCGAAATCGGTGTTCCGGAATCCTTTAACGTTCTTGTGAAAGAACTGAAGGCTCTCGGCCTCAATGTCGACATGAAAAGCTCTGGCAAATAATTAGAACTGTCACCCCCGCGCAAGCGGGGGGCAGATAACAAAGACAGTGAAGAAATAAAGGTAGGCAAAAATGAACGAACTGATGAACCTCTTCGGCGCTCCACAAGGCCCGCAAAGCTTCGATAGCATCCGCATCGCGATCTCCTCTCCTGAGCAGATCTTGAGCTGGTCTTTTGGCGAAGTGAAAAAGCCGGAAACAATTAACTACCGTACTTTCAAGCCAGAACGCGATGGTTTGTTCTGCGCCCGTATCTTTGGCCCAATCAAGGATTACGAATGCCTCTGCGGTAAATACAAGCGCATGAAATTCAAAGGCATTATCTGCGAGAAGTGCGGC
>CAZUYV010000323.1:0-2091 GCA_964624435.1 uncultured Micavibrio sp.
TGCATGACCACATGAACAAGGCAGAAGGCGGCCGCAAGGTTGCGCCTCTGCTGGCGAAGGCCGCGTAATAATTCTCAAAAGGAGTTTTACTATGTTTCTAGTCGACCAAAGGTACCATGAAGAACTGCTAAATATGGCCCGCGACACCGGTTCCCATCTTCGCCTTGCTTGTGTTTTCACCCGGTCTGCCGAAGATGACGGTAAATCAAGACGGCAGATCATGAACGAGAACCAGAATGTTATGGGACGTATTGCCCAGATCGCCGACGAAGATGGCGGATACACGCAAGAAGGCGGCGAAGCGGATTTCGAAGTTTATGCACGATATGATGCCTATTTAAATATTTTGAATATAGCCCGGCACTCGCTGGAGCGAATTGAAGCCGTGGGGACGCAGGGTCGCCATGCACCGAGTGGACAATTGGCCCTCGCTATTTAAACAAACCCCGCGCGTTGCGGGGTTTTTTACAAAGGAGAAGATGATGATGAAACGAGTTATCTTTCTTTCTGTGTTTCTGCTTTCCGCCCCGGCCTGTGCGCAGGTCGAAGACAATGTCAGCGGTATCTTCTATGACAGCTGTGGTGTCGCTGGCGGCAAGAACGTGACGATGGAGCTGAGCAACCATCTGCGCATCACAGTCTATGGCAACGTAAAACCGGATGAGGCCTATCGCACCAAGGGTGAAGTGTTCGAGGGCGAGAAGCCGAGCATGGAAGTGAGCCTTTGCCCGGTGGAAAAGGAACAATGCCAGTCCGTGGAAGGCATCCTTTCGACCTATAAATCGGATGGCGAGACGATCGAAGCCGCGATTGAATATTTCGATGGCACCGAAACGCAGGGCGACGCCGAAAGTATTCAGGGCCATACATCTTATTTCACGGTCAAGAAAGACAAAGCAAAAGACGCCGCCATTTGCAGATAAACAAAACCCCGGGTGATGCGGGGTTTTTTAAGACAGGTTGAAATCGGGCGGGCGTTTTTTGGCATTTTGCGCGCTGAGTTTCAATTCTGTGATGATTTCTTTTTTATCCGCGCCTTGAAAGACCTGTTCCACCATATCGCACGTAGTTACAAGGCCCTTGGCATAGCCGGGGATAAGGAGCATGAGCGGCGCGCCATTCAAATTTTCTTTATCCACTTTTCCAGCCTTAAAGAAAGCGCGAAGGATTTCAAAGTAGGGTTTTCCCAGATCGTCCAGCCGTTGATCCAAAATTTCCCATGCCGTTTTATCCAGTGTGCCTTTTTCAAGGTAGTCATCAACAAAAGCGACAACATCTTTCAGCCATGAATAGTCAAAGGATTTCAGGCCTTCTGCGGCAAGGAATTCACCCATCAATCTGACTTGTTTGGAAATGGCACCCTGCGTTTCCTGATAGGAGACATGGGGGAGCTGGCTGTAGCGTTCAACCATCGCGTAGTTGTAGCCGAAGCTCAGCAACAATCGGCCTATCTTGTTGTTATCATACTCAGTCATAAATCTTACTCATTATACTTTAATAAGCCTTAAGCCGCCTTCGCTTCTTTAAGCGCGGCAAGAATTTCATCCGTGTGGCCATCGACCTTCACATTTTCCCACACATGTTCGATCTTGCCGTTTTCATCGATCAGGAAGGTGGTGCGCAGGATGCCCATATATTTGCGGCCCATCATCGATTTTTCCGCCCAGACGCCGTAACGTTCGCACACATCGCCTTCTTCATCCGAAGCCAGCGGGAATTTCAGATTGTACTTCGCCTTGAACTTGTCGTGTTTTTTCACGCTGTCTTTTGAAATGCCGATCACGGCGCAGTTCAGTTTGTTCAGCGCTGACAGATTTTCCGAAAGCGAGCAGGATTCCGCCGTGCAACCGGGCGTGTCATCCTTGGGGTAAAAATAGACCACGATTTTCTGGCCCTTATAATCCTTGAGCGAGACCGTGCCGCCGCCATCGGATGGCAGGGTAATATCAGGGGCTTTGTCACCTACTTGGGGCGTGGTCATGATCTGGCATCCTTTTTTCTAAATAAACGGGCCCGCGATTGAACTTAATACCCCCAATAGTGTTGTTTTATCGGTAAATGTCAAGAATTGCCCCCTGACAAAAAGCCCGT
>CAZUYV010000324.1:0-2028 GCA_964624435.1 uncultured Micavibrio sp.
TGATAATACGCTGGCTGGCCGCGTTGCCGATGTGCACCGCCTGATGCCGGGAAGCGGGCTTTCGATCATTGGCGAACATTTCCTAAAAATCGATCATGCGCTATTGGGTGTAAAGGGCTCGAAGATCGAAGATTTGAAACATGTCCATTCACATCTTCACGCCCTGCCCCAGTGCCGCAAAATTATCAAGGAACTAGGTCTGACCCCGCATGTCCATGCCGACACGGCGGGTGCCGCGCAGGAAATTGCGGAAAAGAATGACAAGCAGCATGGCGCCATCGCCTCAAAACTTGCTGCACAAATTTATGGGCTCGATGTGCTGCGCGCCGACGTGCAGGATGCCGATCACAACACCACGCGTTTCATCATCCTCTCCAAAACACCGGTCATGCCGGTGTATGACGAATCCACGACCTATATCACCAGCTTCATTTTCGAAGTGCGCAACATTCCAGCGGCTCTATACAAGGCGCTGGGCGGTTTTGCCACCAACGGGGTCAACATGATCAAGCTGGAATCCTATGTCAGCCCGCAATTTGCGGTGGCGGAATTCTATGCCGAGGTTATTGGCCATCCTGAATCCAAGGCATTCCAACTGGCGTTCGAAGAGGCCCGTTTTTACGCCAAGGATGTCAACATTCTGGGCACCTATCCGGTACACCCTTTCCGCAAGAAATAAAGCTTTGAATCGCCATATTTTTCTGTGGTAAACTGAAGACTGGCCGAACGATCTAAGAAGGAATAGTGACATGCCATCCCATGCCCAGCTCGCCGCGAAACTTCTCCGTGATGCCGCGGTGTTTTTCAAGACGATCGGCGATCAGAACCCGCCTTTGAAAATTCAGATGGATGAAAACGCGACTGTCTTCGCTCAGGTCGCAGACCTGGTCGAACAGGACCCTACAGGCGTTATAGAAGAAAAATAATCAGAGTCTGAAGCGAACTTCGTCTGAAGGGTAAGAATTTCCCGAAGGCTCTACGCCCACTTCGAGCTTCAACTTTTGTGTGCGCGACAAGCCTTGACCATGAACGGCAAGGCCGGCATCCAGATAGCTCAATCTTAGAGGTGTGCGCTCAGACGTTTGACCGATGGCTTCAGCATAAAGTCTTTCAGAACGATCCATTATGCGGATTTCGTTCTCGCCTATTTTTCCACCCTGTTGCAAGAGGGTGTGTAACTCACGGTCAAAAGATTGTATCTCTATGGCGAAATTCTCTACGGATTTTTTAAAATCGCGATTTGGCTGATAAAAATTGCTTCCATCTCTTTGCTGCTGCCGTTCTGCCATCTCATTGCGTATGACGCTTTGTGCCCGTTCATACGCCGCATCGTCATGAATAAAAAAACCATGGAAGCGAATATCTTTGTAACCCATTGCACCCTCACATAATTTTTATATTATGTAATTATATGAAATTTGGGTTATCAGGTCAAGAACAGGCTGGCAAAAAGGATCGCAGCGCAAAGCATAATCACCCCACCGGCCGCTATAATCTGCGGATTTTTGGACGATTTTTGCTTGAAAACTTTCATCGTCATATCGATGGTGCGATTTTGTTTTTGATCGAAAAACTTCTTCTTAATCTCGATTTTGTGGAATTTCCGGGTTTCGAGCAGGCTTTGCGCCTCGGAAATGGCCAACTCCCTATCAAGACTGCAAAAATGACGTTTCCAGCTGGTATCACCCTTTTGCTGCGGTGAGGATGGCAAATCGAACGTATAGACCGTGTATTCGATCGGGGCGGTTTGGGCCTGCATCATGTCTACCATCCTATAGGAATGATCTTGAAGGGCGATTCGCCTTCCCCTTAACCCTATCTTCAGAACCCTTAACAAAATGTTAACGGCCAGCGACATTCTTTTCGAGGCATAGGGGATGTTTCCTTGTGATTATTGCTATCTGTGGATAGAATGAAGGCAGTGATTCCCGCCTGTTCCCGTTGGAACCCCCTCAAAAGTTTTTCCGATCCAAGAGTAAGATTGCCATGGCCAGCAAGTACAAAGTCAAACGTAATTCCAAAAGCCGC
>CAZUYV010000325.1:0-2024 GCA_964624435.1 uncultured Micavibrio sp.
ATATCGGCCATGCGCGCACGTTCCAGCATTAAGATGGCATCCGGGCGGGCATAGGATTCAAAATCGTAATTCTGGCGGCCGTGCCAGAGGGCGCGAAGACCTTTAATGAAATTTACGAACAGCGCGTTTCTGAAATAGGCTGAACGTCCCAGCGCGCCGGCTGTGAAACCAAAGTGATCAAGGGTCATCTCGCCGTTTTCTTCATCGATATCAAATCCATCGCCATTGAGATCGGCCAGAGAAATAGTCCAGCCGTCACTCTGCGCTTGTTTGAGCAGGAGACGCGCAACGGGGCTTTCGCCCGCCATACCGCAAACCCACTGCAACACATCGAAATCTTCTTCGAAGGCGTAAGGGTACGCTTCCAGATTGTGGAAGGTGCGGATGTTGTCGAACTGGATTGTTTTAAGAGAAACTGGAAGAGAAGGTGTGTCACTGTCACGGTAATGGCAGATGACGACATCTTCTGTCATCTTCTTGTTCTGCCTGTGCAGGCTCTTCTTTTCAAAACGTGTAGGTCTCAACTCGTACTCCGTTGCGTCAGGCCAGGACGGCCCCGCAAAAACAAACTCTTTACGCGCCTTTTGCGTTCCCGAACTGGACGTGAATAACATTTGCGCTGGCGCCAGCATCTTCAAGCTTACGGCCGCGTTTGGGGCGTTTTCCCTTGTGGATAAGTTCTGAACGTCCCGGCAACGGGATAATGATGGATTCATGGGCATTGCTGCGCTCCGTGGAAGACTGGCTCGGCAGGACGCCGGAACCGTTGAGGTCTTCTCCACTTTGCAAGGCTTGTTCCGTTTCGCGGAAACTACGTTCAAACTTGATAAACCACAGGAAATTGGCGTTAGAGCGGTCCCTGACTTCGGTAAAGATCGCATCTTCCATGATCATCTGGGCATACGGGGCAAGGTAATTTTTGCCGAAAGGTTGCTGGCCCAGCGCATTGATCAATTCTATGGAAACTGTACGGGACATTTCTTCATTCTGGAAGACATAGCCCTGATGATCGGCCAGCATCGACTGGATCAATTTCTTGTCCTGATGGCGGCAACGCTCGGACAGGAACCAGCTTTCGAACACGGCGGAGGATGCCTTGCCGGAGGCTAGGCTTCTGAAATCAACAAAGGCTTCGCGGGCAAAGGCACGGCCAAGATCACCCATCGGTGAATTTTCGATATATTCCCAAGCTTCGCGTTTCCCGGCGAGTTGCAGTTCCCAGCCCACGCGGATCATCGCGATGGTCAGGTCGGCATTCTGGGCGCGGTTGATCAGGATGGCCTGATCAGGGTGGAATGTCAGCGGGTGCAGCATCACGCCCTTGCGGTGCTGCCAGTGGCGGCGCAGTTCACGCACGGCCAAAAGATAGGATTCAACTTTGCCAAGACCGGGATGGATCAGGATGCGGCGGCTGTCGCGATCGTACCGCGCGGTGCCGACTTGTTCGCTTTCGACAATATAAACAGAATGAAGGTGGGCAAATTCGAGCAGCGCCTTACCCATGCGGCTTTCGCTGATATAGGAAGCGATGGCATCGGCCGGTTGCAACATATCAATTGCGGGGGCCGCAGTTTTTGCTTCGGTAATATCGATGGCTTCGGCAGCGAATTCTTCAAGACGGCGCGCCGGTTCATGCTGGAAGCTCTGGGCCATGCGCTCATATGCATCCATCTTCTTGCGCAGCTCGACAAGATCGCGCTCGATGTCGGAATAATCCTCATCTTCAAGCAAGGCTTCTTCAAAATCCTGGTCGTGTTCATCCATATAAAAATATGGCTGGTCCGCAACGATCGTGCAGATGACAGGTTGATAATTATTCAATGTATACGCCATGAAGCACGATGGTCTGCGTGCCTTGCTTTGTGCGGACGTGTTGTTATCCGATGATTTTTTCATAGCCCCAAATTCGCTTTTTAATAGAAGTCCCGCATGCTTGGAAAAGCGTGCCCCTAAAGCCATTATGGGGGGATAAAGATTAATGATTTCCTATAGAAACCATGAAAAAAGCCCCGAAAAGGGGCCTT
>CAZUYV010000326.1:0-2021 GCA_964624435.1 uncultured Micavibrio sp.
GTCCTTCGATGGGGAAAACATCGCTGGCTGTGAACATCGCCTTCAACGCCGCCAAGAAGTTCGCTGAAACAGGCGGACAAGAAGGTGGTCGTGTCGGCTTCTTCAGCCTTGAGATGTCAGCAGACCAGTTGGCGACCCGTATTCTTGCCGATGCATCCAATATTTCCGGGGATTCCATCCGTAAAGGGAACATCAAGGAACAGGATTTCATCGCCTTCGTCCAAGCCGCGCAAACATTATCCTCCGTACCGCTTTATATTGATGATACACCAGCACTTTCTATTGGTGCATTACGCACGCGTGCCCGTCGCCTCAAGCGCCAGCACGGTCTTGATCTCCTGATCATCGATTACTTGCAGCTGTTGCAGGGGTCCGGCTCACGCCAATCTGAAGGCAACCGCGTCCTTGAAATTTCCGAGATCACCCGCGGCCTGAAAGCCATCGCCAAGGAATTGCAAATTCCGGTCATTGCCCTGTCGCAGTTATCGCGTGCCGTTGAACAGCGTGACGATAAACGGCCGCAACTTTCCGACCTTCGTGAATCGGGATCGATTGAGCAGGACTCGGACTGCGTGATGTTCATTTATCGCCGCGAATATTATCTGTCTCGTGAAGAGCCGGAACGCAAATCCGGCGAAGACGATTCAAAATTCAACCAGCGTTATGAAGACTGGCAGCGCGATCTTGGCGAATGCGCCAACACCGCCGAAGTCATCGTGGCAAAACAACGTCACGGCCCCATCGGCACCGTGCGTCTGTTCTTCGATGCCAATGTCACACGCTTTGGCAATCTGGAAACACGCTATCAATGATCTCCCCCCTCGCCCCGGCGCGTTTGAGAGTTGATCTTTCGGCGCTCGGTGAAAACTACCGCCTGTTCAAGAACATAACAAACGCCACGGTTACAGGCGTTATCAAGGCGAACGGCTACGGCACCGGCGCGGTGAAGGCCTATGAGACCCTGTACAAAGAAGGCGCGCGCGAATTTTTCGTGGCAACGCCGGAAGAAGGCATCGCACTGAATGCGGGCAAAGATTCATCCATCTATATTCTGGGTGGTGTTTATCACGGTGCCGAAAAAGAATATGTGGCAGCGGGAATCATTCCTGTCCTCAACTCCCTCGACCAGATTGAGCGCTGGGCCAAGATAGCCAGGAAACTCGAAAGAAAACTTCCCGCCATCATTCATATCGATACCGCGATGAATCGTCTCGGCCTTGAAGACGATGATATCGCCAAACTTCTAACTAAATTCGAATGGCTGGAAGCACTGGAGCTTCGCGCCATTATGTCGCATTTTGCCTGCAGCGATGAAAAGGGCCACAAGCTGAATAACCTGCAAGCCGAGCGTTTTTCCGCCGCCGCCGCGCAATTTCCGAATGTCCGAAAATCGCTTTGCAACTCCTCCGGCGTTTTCCGCGACAAAAACTGGCATTACGACCTGCTCCGGCCCGGTTATGCGCTGTATGGCGGGAATCCAACACCTGAGATCACCAATCCGATGCGTCGCGTGGTGGATCTTTCTGTGCAAATCCTGCAGACAAGGCTGGGAAAAAAGGGAGAGAGTGCGGGGTATGGCGCTTCGCGCGTGTTCAAGAAGGATACGCCGCTCGCCACTGTTTCCTTCGGTTATGCCGATGGTTTGCCACGATCGGGCAGTAACGAGGCCAAGTTTTACTGGAATGGCCAAGCCTGCCCCATCGCCGGCCGTGTTTCCATGGACCTGATTATCATCGATATCAGCAGTGTCAGCGGACCAGCACCGCAGGCTGGTGATTGGCTGGAAGTACTGGGCCCCCATCAAAACGTTGATGATCTGGCAACCGATTGTGGCACCATTGGATATGAAATTCTGACCGGGCTAAGCCGCCGGGCCGGGAGAGTGTATGAATAGGCCTTTTCAAGCCGCCCCAAAAACGTTAAAAATTTGATTGGTCTGGATTTTTTCCAAGCAAGTTTCAGGGGTTTTACATATGGACAATCAAACGCAGGTATCCGGCGCGGCCAAACTTTCGCCCGCC
>CAZUYV010000327.1:0-2017 GCA_964624435.1 uncultured Micavibrio sp.
TGATTAAAATTACCGGTCCCTAAAACCTGATTGCGGGGGATGTATCTCACAAACCGGATAGGCTCGTCAAGGAAATAGCGAATTTTACTTGCCGAGCCACAAGTTTCCGTGTTTTCATGGCTTTATGAAACGTTTGATCACCACTCTAGCGGCGCTTCCTGCCCCTTCCTTTGGGACCCCCCAAGGCAAGGATAAGGCCCGTTTTGTGCTGATGGCGTAACAAAAACCCCGTCAGCCCGTTGTTAAAGAAGGCTGACAGATCATTTCCCACCACCCAGGAATCGTCCGTCGGCCCTTTTAAAAGATAAAAGGATAGGATTGATATGATTGCTGCCCAAAAAAACCCGATTTTGATCAATGTTCCGATGCCGATTGAGACACCGCGCCTGATACTGCGCAACGTCCTGCCGGGGGATGGCAAGGTTATGTTCGAAGCCAAAGAAGAAAGTTTTGACGAGCTTCAGAAATGGATGCCTTGGGCCAAGGAGCTAGGCACGGCTGAGGATTCCGAGTTGGTGGCCCGCAAAAGCTTTGCCCAGTTCATCCTGCGCGAAGACATCATGATCATGGCGTTCGAGAAGGAGACGGGTAAGAAAATCGCCTCAACCGGCCTGCACCGCATGGATTGGGACCGGGGTTATTTCGAAATCGGTTACTGGGTCCGCAATTCTGAAACCGGCAAAGGCTATGCCACAGACATTGCCAATGCCCTGACCCGTTATGCCTTTGGTGCGCTGGGCGCAAAAAAAGTGTCGATCACCCATGCTGGCGGCAATGAAGGGAGCCGCAAGATCATTGAAAAACTGGGGTTTGAGAGCATGGGTATTATCAAGGATGATATTGCCCTGAATGATGGCAGCATGGCCGACCATCACTGGTATGCGCGGTTTAACATCGATGGTTTGCCTGATTTAGACGTTAGCTGGGGGAATGAATATGGGTTCGAGAACACTCAGTGATCGCAATATCGCGCTGATCAATCTCTACACGATCTGCAACAACGCCGTGTTCTTCCTGCCGGTGATTGTGCCCTATTACAATAGTATCGGATTGAGCTTTCGTGATTTCTTGATTGGCGAGGCCGTATTTTCGGCCGCCATTTTGTGCGCCGAAATTCCATCAGGATGGTTATCCGATGTCTGGCGGCGGCGTGGTACCCTAATACTGGGCAGTTTTTTTGCAATCCTTGGATTTTTCTGTCTGACTGTAGCGGATAGTCTGATGGATATTATCATCGCGCAAGGCGTGTTTGGCGTAGCCATCGCCATGAATTCCGGCACGAACAGCGCCTTAATGTATGACAGCCTGTTGCAGGATGGGCGCGAGAATGAATTCCGCCGCCTGCAAGGCAAAAATCACGGATTAAGTCTTTATTCGGTTGCCGTTGCCTGTTTGATCGGGTCCTTTGCCTTTACCATTAATCCGCAATTGCCGTTGATCCTTTATAGTGTGGTTCTTGTCATTGGTATGATCGGTATCTCCTTTGTCATCGAGCCCGTGCGTGCGATGAAGGCACCGGAAAAACACATGATCCGCGATATGCTGGAGACGATGCATTATGCCCTGCGCGGTCATCCGGAAGTCGGCGGAATCATCCTCGTTTCCATGGTGATCTTCTGCGCCTCAAAACTCATGCTATGGGCGCAGCAGCCTTATTACGCTGTTCTGGGCATTCCCATCGCGTGGTTCGGGATCATCATGGCAGCCAGCCAAGGGATTGGCGGATTGGCCGGACATGCGAGCCATACAATCGAGCATTGGGGTGGCAATCGCGATAAACTGAAATGGATGGTGATCATCCTTGGATCGACCTGCCTTATGCTCTGGGTTTTTCCATCAATCTATCTATGCATCCCTCTGTTCCTGATCGGCACACTCGCCTATGGTATGGGACATCCGGTGGTACAGAACGCGATCAACCGCGAAGTGGGATCGGAACGCCGCGCCACGATTTTATCGACGGCGAGTTTGATGGTGCATATCCTGACGATCCCCACCAGCCTTGTCCTTGGTGCCA
>CAZUYV010000328.1:0-2016 GCA_964624435.1 uncultured Micavibrio sp.
TGCGTGTCGTACAAACGTACGAGCAACGGTGCCACCTGCGGCGATTTCTCTAGTATTTCAAAGCTCATTTTATTTCCCACTTATCAGCCCCGCCGGATGTAAAGACAGGTTTGATAGATCCCCTTGGTTTGGCGCTGATCCCCTTCTCCCATTTTGTCAAACTGGTCAGACAAAACCCCGGAAATCCGTGCTCTCCCTTGTTTTTTAGACTAAATTCCTTTATAGTGCGTTAAGTTCGATACGTATTTTGCGAAAATTTGAAACAAACTTTATCTATCCCGCCAAAGACCGCCCTTCCCGGCAAAACAACCCCTCTTTCCTAACAATTCCTTAAGCTTTTCTTGATAGCCTCATTAGATATAGTTTCACGGTATACAAGGTTCAAAACACATGGTTAATCCCGTTAGCGTCGGCGTTCAGCAACAAATTCCTGCCGCCAATACATTCCAACCAGGCGGCACGACAGACGCGCCAAAGCGCACCGAACAGGATAACAAGCTTCAGACATCTGATGATGCGCCGGTCCGCGCCAAATCGGTTGAGACAAGCTATGAGAAAAAAGAAGTTTCCGCTTCGGCCAACAATCGCGCAGAAGATACAGGTGGCGTGACTGCCAGCTCATCGCGCGGGACCGAGCTTGATATTACAGTTTAGTTCTCCCTGCAACTATTGCAAAAGGCGCCCCCGGGCGCCTTCTTTTTTAGTTTACTGGAAGGCCACTTCGTTGAAGGAGCGCAGTTTACGGCTGTGCAGACGTTCTGGGCCAATACCACGCAGGATTTCCATGGCACGCAGGCCGATCTTCAAATGCTGTTCCACCCGCTCGCGATAGAACGTATCGGCCATGCCGGGAAGCTTTAATTGCCCATGCAGAGGTTTGTCGGACACGCAGAGCAATGTGCCATAAGGAACGCGGAAGCGGAACCCGTTCGCCGCCACAGTGCCGGATTCCATGTCGAGCGCAATGGCGCGCGACTGGCTGAACCGGATATTCTGGCGCACCGAAGAACGCAATTCCCAGTTCCGGTCATCAACTGTCGCCACCGTTCCTGTGCGCATAATCTTCTTGAGATCATAGCCCTTAAATCCTGTGATCTCACTCACGGCCTGTTCGAGGCTGACCTGAATTTCTGACAGCGCGGGCAATGGAATGCTCGGATGAAGATCGTGATAGAGGACGTTATCCTCACGCAGATACGCATGGGCCAGCACGTAATCGCCCAGTGATTGCGAATTACGAAGTCCGGCGCAGTGCCCAAGCATCAGCCATGCATGCGGGCGCAGAACGGCCACGTGGTCGGTAATCGTCTTGGCGTTTGAAGGGCCGATCCCGATATTGATCATCGTGATACCCGATCCATCGGCGCGTTTCAGGTGGTAGGCGGGCATTTGCGGCATACGACGCAAAATGGCCCCCGCTTCGTCGCGATCCGTGCGATCACTGGCAGGCGTATTCTTGTTGGCGGTAATCTTATCTCCCGGTTCCACAAACGCCGTGTATTGTTCGCGGTGACGGCGCAGTTCAGGATCACTCGTTTCCGTCATCATATCGGTACAGATTTTGACGAATTCATCGATATAGAATTGGTAGTTCGTAAAGATCATATAGTTCTGGAAGTGCTGTGCCTTGGTGCCTGTATAGTGCTTCAGGCGTTGCAGTGACAGGTCAGCGCGCGGCGCGGGGAACAACGATAATGGCGACGGCATCCCTTCTTTCGCTATAAAGGCTCCATTGGCGATCTGATCATCCATCAAATTCAGGTCAGGCTGATCAAAGACAAAGGGAAGTTCTTCCATCTGCGCCTGTGTCAGATCGCGTTCAAGGTGGAATTCTTCACCGAGGGCAAAATGCAGCGGGATATGAACATCACTCTGGCCGATCTCAATCGTGCCTTTATGGTTCTTGAGCAACTGTCCCATCATCGATTTGTAATAGTGGTCGAAGATATCAGGGCGTGTCACCGTGGTTTCATAAACACCCGGGCGTGTAACAAAACCATAGGACAGGCGGGAATC
>CAZUYV010000329.1:0-1963 GCA_964624435.1 uncultured Micavibrio sp.
CGGGGGCCAGAATTTTCAAAACCGCCATTCGCGGGGTTGGCAAAGGCGAATCCTGTTCCGCTCAAAGCTGGCGGCGTCGAGGTTATTCCATCCGACCCACCCACCATATCAAAGAGGTTGGCAGCGCGAATCGATTCGTCTGTCTGGCCCGCCTGCATCATCAGGAAATTCATATTGCCGGAACCGAAAAGACCTTCGGTGACGCCATCTAGGTCGCTCACGATATATTGATCGGCATCCAGTTTGCTCACCGGCATCGCCATAAAACTTGCGAACGCATCGGCGTTTGCCTGAACAAAAGAAGTGTTTTCAGGAGTGGCTGTAACAGTATCAGGAATGTCTTTGCTCATGTCTTTTGCGTCCTTTGCGTTTGCCTCGTACATGAAAAAGGTACAACCATTGATTTAACTATGAGTTAAAAACAGAAGAGCTAGAAGCCACTCATACAAAGGCATTCCTAAGATACAAGCGCGTTAAATCGTAGTAGTCTGTTTTCACGTTTCTAATCTCATGGTTGTATTTTTTGATTGCAGAATGCGAAGCAAGGATACATCCCGAAGATTAAAAGGGGAGATAGACATGACATGGCGTTTTATTCCCGCCTGCGTAATCACGCTGGCGCTTTTACCGGGAGTGCCAGCTTTGGCGCAACCGAAATCATCCAGTGTGACGCTCGAACAAGTTCTGCGCTATGTGTATGAAGAAAGTCCATCACTCGCCGCATCGCGTTATGGTTTGAAGGCAACACATGAGCTTTACCCGCAAGCAGTGGCCGGGTGGCATCCCACCATTAATGCCGAAGCCTCTATCTATGGAACGCATATTGAAAGCAATCCCGATAGCGGAAGCGATGGTGCCGTGACCAAGAGCGCGTCGATCAATGCCGAGCAGCCTTTGTTTCGCGGAGGCCGTACTCATTACGAAACAGAATCCGCCAAAAGCCGTATTAAGGCCGGATATAAGCGCATGCTTCAGACCGAGCAGCAGGTTTTTCTGCAAGCGATAGAGTCCTATATGAACGTGATCCGCGACCGCATGCTGGTGGGGTTTCAGCGATCCAGCAGCGCCGCGCTGCAAGAAGAAGAGAATTCCCTGAAAGCACGCTTTGAAGCCGGCGATGTCACGACAACCGATGTAAAGCGCGCTGAGGCGAGGGTTGCCGAAGCGATGGCGCAGAGCACACGGGCGGAAGGCGATCTGAAAGCCAGTGAAGCGGTGTTTGAGGAGATTGTCGGTTTTGCGCCGCCCCCCATTTTAAAAATGCCGATGCCGAAATTTCCAATTCCATCGACGATTCCGGCCATGGTTGCGAGTGCCGAGAAAAACAATCCATCACTGTTTGCCACCAAGTTCGAGCAGATGGCGGCAGAGAGCGATATCGGCACGGCAGAGAGTGATAAATATCCGCAGCTAGCGGCCTTCGCATCCCATATCAAAGAATATGAACCGCAGCCCGGTGTTCTGGATGACAGCCAGACCAGCACTATTGGTTTGCGCATGCGGGTCAATTTGTATGAAGGCGGGAAGACGATGTCGCGCATCCGCGAAGCGAAGAATCGCGCCAATCAACGCTATGTCCAGATTATCGCGGCGGAACGGGAAGTGCGCAGCGCCCTGATTGAAAGTTGGGGCAAGCTGCAATCCTACCGATCCGAAGTGTTATCGCGCCAGACCGCCGTGGCCTCGGCTGATTTGTCGCGCCAAGGTGTGCGGGAAGAGGCGCGGCTTGGTGAGCGGACCACCGTTGAAACGCTTGATGCGGAACGGGATATGCTGGCGACCCAAATTGCGCTCGCCAATGCGCAGCGGGATATGGTTGTGACGGAATATCAACTGGCGGCGGCGCTTGGGATTCTGTTGCCCGAACATATGGGAATGGCCGATATAGCCTATGATCCCGGCCCGCATTACCGCGCCATTCAGGGCCGGATTTTCAGCGAAGATGAGGGCGACCCGGCAAAAG
>CAZUYV010000330.1:0-1959 GCA_964624435.1 uncultured Micavibrio sp.
TCATTGGCAAGGTTCAGGCTCACGGCGATCAAATCATACTCGCCCTGTGTAACCTTGCTCATCGCCTCAATGCCTGTTTCGGCAATGATGACGATGTCATCATCGGGTTTCAGGCCTTCGACAAATTTCTGGCTTTCAAAACTCTGGTCCTCGATCACGAGGATGCGGGCCTGTTCTACCGGCTCGCTCATCGCACTCGCGGTTTTATCAACAACGCCGAGCTGCGTGGCGGTGTTTTCACGAACGCGCCATTCATCGATTGTCATCTTCAGGCGGACAAGGCTGCGCACACGTGCCATCAGGGCGGTATCGTTCAATGGTTTTGACAGGAAATCATCGGCCCCGGCCTCAAGTCCCTTGATACGGTCCTGCGTGTCGGTCAACGCCGTCACCATCACCACGGGGATGTGGGCGGTGGCAGGGTCATCCTTAATCCGTCTGCAAACTTCAAACCCGTCCATGCCGGGCATCATAACATCGAGAAGGACGATATCAGGGCTCTGGGAAGCAACCTTCTCCAGCGCCTCTAAACCGTTTGTCGCGGTCAGCACGTCGTAATACTCGCTCGCCAGCTTGGCTTCGAGCAATTTTACGTTCGGCAATATATCGTCAACGACCAGAACACGGGCCGACATGATAAGTATCCTCTATTGATTGTCTTCTTCTTCGAAATCTTCCGGCTCTGCGTCCAGAAAGTCTTCATTATCTTCTTCATCGCTACGATCGGCGATTTCAAATTTTGGCTCGGTGCTTTCAACGATAGGCACCTCTTCCACGGGCGCAACTTCCACCGCAGGCTTGTTCAGATAAGTCTGGATGACCTCTAAAAAGCGCGATACAGAAATCGGCTTGGAAATATAATCTTCGCATCCGCCCTCGCGGATTTTCTCTTCATCGCCCTTCATGGCAAAAGCCGTGACGGCAATGACAGGAATATGTCTGAGGTCCTCATCATCCTTCAGCCATTTGGTCACATCGAGACCGGAGACTTCAGGAAGCTGGATATCCATCAAGATCAGATCAGGCTTCGATTCCCGGGCGATGTTCATCACATCAAGGCCATTGCGGGTTTCCAGTGTGCCAATGCCGTGCGCCTCCAGCAGATCATGAAACAATTTCATGTTCAGCTCGTTGTCTTCAACAATCAGGACGGTCTTGGTCATAGGCGGTTTTTCGATCCTTAAAATTCCCTAGCGGAATGCTAACAGTGAAGTGGTTTCCAAAGTATTAATATTCTGTTGTTTCATGATGTTAGCCATAATCTGCCAAATGCTTACGGTTTGGCTGGCGCGACTTCGGTACCGCCGCAGGAATCCGCCGAAACCTTCTCCAGCGAGACCAGCTTCTGGGTCACAGAGAAATCATCATATTCAATCAACATGTCAGAAATAATGCCGTTTTCGTGGAAGATCAGGCTCATCTCGTAATCGGACTGTTCTTCCTTGTCCTTTTGCGGGAACACGGCCATCCGCACATGCCACGCCCGGCCATCCAGCAAATTGGCATCGATTTTATCGCCCTTGGGGATATCCTTCTTGGCGACTTCCTTGCCGATGAAGCTGTTGATCTCGATCGGGCCTTCTTCATCGCTGCCATCAAACACGGCGGCGGAATAAAACTTGGTGCCGCCCTCGGCCTTTTCCAGCAATTCCAGCGTATGGCCGACGGGGAACAGGGTCTGCGCGGTCAGATCATACTTCAAACCCTCGGGGCTTTTGAAAACCGCCTTGCCGCCCTTCACAGGGTCAACATCGGCATGGCCACGCAGTTCCTGATACATATCGCCATCACGCTTGCGGCGCGATGTATAATCGAATTCCTTGCCATCAATGCTTTCAAAGGTCGAAAAATCCGACGCGATCTGCATGCCGGGACTGTCGGCATAATCATAGTTGAGGGTGAAGTGATGGTCGGTCACCCACGCATCGCAGGATTTCTTCCATTCATAGGTCATCTTAC
>CAZUYV010000331.1:0-1956 GCA_964624435.1 uncultured Micavibrio sp.
AGATGCAGGAAATCTGGCTGACCAAGCATCTGAAATTCAAAACACTGGCCCTGCGGTCCATGGCCTCTATCCTGCTCGGTGGCGGTGTTGGAATCTACATGGCCGTCAATGGCTATGGCGTCACAGCGCTGATAGCCCAGCAGATTGTAACATCCCTTACCTCCGTTCTGTGGCTGTGGATGTCCAGTCCGTGGCGACCATCCCTCAAGGTGAAATGGGATAATGTTCGCTCCATCTTCCATTACTGGAAGTTCCTCGCGGCAAACTCCCTGACGGCCATCGTGAGTGGGCAGAGCGATGTCTTCTTTTCCTCTTATTTCCTCGGGCCCGCCGCGACCGGTATTTATAATGCCGCAAAGCGCATCATGAGCGCGGTGAGCATGATCATCGGTGGCGGATTCAACAGCGTCGCCCTTCCAGCCCTGACATCTTTTTCTCACGAGAAAAGCCGCTTTCGCGATTCCTTCCTGACGTGCATGTCGGTGACGACCTTTATCACCGCCCCGCTCTTTGCCGGGCTTATTGTGCTCTCCCCTGATCTCATTCACTTGCTGATGGGGCCGAAATGGGATGATGTGGCGCCGATCCTCTCCATCCTTGCTTTTTCCGGCTTTATCAGCAGCCTGAGCCAGTACAGCGTCAATGTCATCCTGATCGAACAAAAGGCCCACTGGCAAACGATCCTGGGGATTCTCAGCGCGATCACCAATGTCCTCTTCCTGCTGATCCTCGCCCGTTACGGCCTCGCGGCGCTCGCCATTGCCATGTCGGCGCGCATCATGATCTTTGCCCCTGTGGTGACGAGCCTTGCCCTACGCCTGCTCGAACTTAAACCATGGACCTATATTCGCCATATCATGGCGCCCATTGGTTTATCGATTGTTATGGCGGGCGCTATTTTTGCGGCAAAATCGACGTTCGATCTGCACCCTATCGCGAACCTCGCACTCTATGTTCCTGTGGGCGCGGCCTTCTATCTGCTGCTGTTCTTTCTCTTCGATCGCAAGACGCTGATCGAAGGAATCATGATGCTCCGCCAGACCCTTCATAAATCCGCCCCTCCCCAATCCTGATTTTTGTTGCCGCTTGATGGAACCCTATAACCAAGGGGTTCATTGGCCTCTTAGGAAACCGTTGACCGGGAGGACATCATGACTACATCAACCATTGATCATTTGCCCAACGAGATGAAGGATTGCATTACCGCCTGTTGGGATTGCCGCACCCTATGCCAGAAAACCCTGTTTCATCATTGTCTTGAAATGGGTGGAAAACATGCGGAAGCCGATCATGTTCGCCTGATGACAGATTGCATCGAGATTTGCCAGACGGCGGCCGACTTCATGGTCCGTGGATCGAATGTCCATGCGAGCGTCTGCGCCGCCTGTGCCGAGGTCTGCTATGCCTGCGCAGATTCCTGTGAAGATATCGGCGGGGAGGAGATGATCGCCTGCGCTCAGCTCTGCCGGGAGTGTGGGGAAATGTGCGATGATATGAGCCTTTCGTCCCATATCGATTCAAGCGGTGATTCCATTGAATCAAACATCACATTGATCTGAGAATACGGCGGTTATTTTGGGTACTAGGTGTTTCTCCAAATGAAAAACAGGGACCGGTGACGGCCCCTGTTTTTTGAATAATATCGATCTATACCATTTCCTGAATATGAACATCCTGTCCGTGATGCTGACGCATGATGACCTTGGCGAGCATTTCCTTGTGCTCATCCGGCGTACGAACCCATAGCAAAAGGCCACCGCGCTCAATCTGTTCATGAATATGCTTGCTGTAATTATCACCTAGCAATTTTGTCAAAACGGCACCCAGCGCACCGCCGCCGGCAGCGCCAAGAATAGCGGCACCCACAATCGTCGCTGGCAAGGCAACCGCGCCAGCCGTTAACGCCATCGCCATCGCACCGACATAGGCCGAACCGCCAATCAAAGCAGAGGCACC
>CAZUYV010000332.1:0-1922 GCA_964624435.1 uncultured Micavibrio sp.
ATTGCAGTTTGCAGGCGATCCTGCGGCCATCATGCGTCACGGCCTTATGCACTTGTCCGAGGCTTGCTGCTGCGGCGGCTTCTTTTTCAAAAATTTTGAATTTCGATTCCCAATCAGGCCCCAATTCCGCCTTCATACGGCGCTTGACGAACGGCCATCCCATCGGGGGGGCGTTCGATTGCAATTGCTGAAAATCGCGGGCGTATTCGGCGGGCAGGGCCTCAGGAATAGTGGCCAATATCTGGCCGACCTTCATCAACGGGCCTTTAAGATTACCGAGCGCCATGGTGAGGTCGCGCGCATGGTCATCGCGTTCAATTTTGATGCCGAGATATTTTTCGCCGGCCAGTTTTGCGGCAAGGCCCGCCATGGTTCCACCCACGCGGCCATACCGTATCAAACGGCCACCGAGGCTTGCGCCTTCGCTGTTATCGTCCTGCTGTTCCTTATTCTTCGCCATGAGGAGACAATTGGAGCTTTTGCCCCAAAAGTCCAGTTGATTCTTACCCTTTTGTGCCTATAGTTGCGAGTTATGGGCGACCAAAATCAATCCATCAAAGATGCCATTATCGAATCTGCGATTCCGAATTTGCCATTCGATGGATGGGCAATCGAAACTTTGCACAAGGCTGCTATTGCAGCAGGGTATGAGGGTGCGATGGTGCGTTCCGTCTTCCCGGCAGGGGTGAAGGATGCCATCCGGCACTTCGCTGTTATGGCGGACCGGGCAATGCTGAAAAAACTTGATAATGCTCCGGCGAATATGAAGGTACGTGATAAAATTACACTCGCCGTCCGTACCCGCCTTGAATTTTTAGGTCAGTACAAGGAAGCAGAGCGCCTTGCCGTTGCCTTCTGGATGCGTCCGTTCCGCAAGATCGAAAGCGCAAGAATTGTCTGGAACACAGCCGATGCTATCTGGGTCTGGGCGGGCGATACCGCCACCGATTACAATCACTATACCAAACGGGCGTTGCTTTCGGGTGTTTTGACCGTCACCACCTTTTACTGGCTCAACGACACCTCGCGCGGCCATACCGATAGCTGGGCATTCTTAGATCGCCGGATCAGCAATGCCCTTGATATTGGCAGGATTGCCGGAAAACTGAAAAAGGCTTAGACTATCCAGGTCGATAAACGGAGCTGCCCTTTGCTTAAATATTATTTCCAAAAGTTTACCTTCCAGATCGTGGCCCTTACGGCTGCCGTTCTTTTTGCCGGATTGTTCTTTTTCGCGTCGATCGTTGATAGGAATGATCCGCCGCCTGCCGATGTAAGAACCCAGTTTCAAAACAGCCTTGGAAACCCACTTTCAAAAACCAGTGCGGGCACGGCTGACCTTTCTATTAAACATATGAGCAGTCAGGAAGTTTCCAACCTTCTGGAGATCATCCTCGCGGAATGCCTGTCTTTCAATCCATCAGATTTTGATCAGAACTCCCGCCTCGTGCAAAATTATTTCACCGCGCAGGGATATGAACAGTACAAGGCTTATCTGAGCCAATCGAAATTCGGCGAAATCGTGAAGGGACAAAATCTTCAATCCGGCGCCTATGCCGACCGTCCGCCGCTGGAGATTAATTCGCTGGTCCAGAACGGTGCCTATAAATGGTTGTTTGAAGTCCCGGTGACGATCAGCTTTATCCCCGTGAGGGCACAAACCTATAATGGCGGAGCAACAACTGCGCAAAATCAACGCTTTACCCTGCGCGTCCAGTTTACGCGGGTCAATGAACCGGCCAATCCCGGCAAGATCCGTATCGAAATCTGGCAGATTTTGGCCCCCCGCGGTTAATAAAAATCCTGTGGGATAGCTTTGCTTTCGCCTTTACGGGGGAAAACACGCCCTCTATAAATTAAGCATCACAGATCATTGAGAAGAGAAGAAGGCGTTTACCATGAGTGAAGCTAAGGTGGCGGAT
>CAZUYV010000333.1:0-1914 GCA_964624435.1 uncultured Micavibrio sp.
CAGTGCTGTATCACTTGGCGAGCGAGCCGGCCAAGTATGGGGCGAAGATCGGGTGAATCCGTCTATCCGCATGAATGGATGAATTTGCTTGCCTTGTCACAATCAGATTATTAAAGTTATTCACAGCTGCGGTGAGTAGGTGCCTTTTTGCACCGTGTCCTTTGGGACGTTCGAGGGAATTAACCCTTGATTCAAATCCGTAGTTTTTTATTTTTCACAGTGCCATCAAATCGGCCCGATAGGTAGGGTGAAGCCATGACAACCAAGGATAGAATAATCATACTTGCGTGGTATGCAGTGATGTGCTTCGTTGTCGCCATTGGCATTTCCGCGTTCAAAAGCACGCCCTCCGTACTGATATTCTTGTGCCTGGCAATGTCCACAATCGCTACCGGCGTACTTACGCCAATGGCCTACAAAGCAATCGTTACGGCCCATTGGAATCGGCTCAAGTTTTGGTGATTTCCTCTGTCTTGGCGCTGTTCTTTTTCATTTCATCAATGATTTGCTCGATGCTTTTTGCCCCAATTCCTTTCCAGAAAAGGTATGCAAAAAGCACGAGCGAGCCAATGGCAACCAATCCAAACATCGACTTCCATGTTGCAGCGGTTACGTGAAATGCATCCTTGAATGTCGAGGTGTAGATTGCCGTTATTGTTGATACCGCGACTCCGAGCGGGCCTGTCCAAGAATATTTTCGCTCCATGAATTTCAAGTGCTTGATAAGGCAAAGCTCAATCTTGTCTCTGGTAATGACCACAACTTCCTGCGTGACGTTGCTCGTCACAGTGTAATTTATCTCCACCTTCTCTGATTCTACCGAGAAATTACCCGGCGATTGCGGATTAGTCGGTTTTCGGCTTGCCATTGGCATCCCCCCCTTTTTGATCCTTTGGAAGCAATCCAAGCGGACCGAGTGCGTGCATCGCAACAAATCCACAGTTGCTGCATACCGTCACCAAGGCCGGTATCGCCTTCCCTCCAAGAACAAAAACACTGATGTCGGCGATCGCGTTTAGGAGGCAGAAACCGTCAGTCAGAATAAAGTTTGCGCTGGAGCATCGCGGGCATGGCTTCTTGCACTTGTTTCGCAAAATGCCGAGGTACTTTTGCTTTTCCTCTGGCGAGAATAGTGGTTTTTCTTCGTCTGCCATTCGTTCCCTCTTTTTGTTACCCCGCCGCCCTACTCGATCCCTTGTCCCCATTTGGCTTAACCCCCTCATGCTCCGGTATCTTCAGCATCCGTTCCCGTTCTATCAGCGCCATGGCGTCCATGAGTCGGTTTACCATGCTGTCACTGATCGGCGCTGCGGCCCGCAGCATCGGGTCTATGACCGTGGCTGCGATTCCTGAGCGTTTCGCCAGTTCCTTTACCGTGATATGCCGGGTGGTTAATTGATTGCGCAGGGCCACAGCCCGGCCCGTGACGGGCGTTTGTTCAAGGGGAGGGAGAGCGGGGGTGGGCTTGGCCCATAGCGCATCAAACTGCTCGACGGTCATGCCGAACACGGCAGCATACTTTTCTCGATCATCCAATGTTGGTTGGTACTGTCCGCTGACATGGCGTTGGACCGTTGCCCTGCTCAATCCTGTCCGCGTCTCCAACTCTTTCTGGATTACGTTCATCGACCCCATCAAAAATTTTAAGGCATCCGACGGTTTTTTATCCACGATGATCATGTAACCCCTTGCCAAATATAGGGCAATGAAAATATGCACCTTTGATGCTTTTTTGATGCATTTTTATTGACATGATGCCGATATGATGCAACAATGATGCTGTTGTGATGCGGAGTAGACATATGGCAGTAATGATCAGAGACCAGCACCTTGAGCAAGAAATCGACCGCGAGCGTGCGCGCCGTGGTGACGCCACTCAGGCCAAAACCCTTTCGGACTTGGCCCGCGAACGGC
>CAZUYV010000334.1:0-1884 GCA_964624435.1 uncultured Micavibrio sp.
GACGCAAAGCTCGGCCAGCTTCGGAAAATGCGGCAGGCGCTGGAGGGCTGACGCCGCGCGGGACGGGGCGGTTTACCCTTTTAAGAAGCGGGCGTATTCCCCTCCAAGCCTTTCTACCGGGCTGAGGGTTACAGGGTGTTCCCGCCCTGGAAAGCTCGCGTGCCTCATCTCTACCCAAGGCCCGGCCCCGCATCGGCCAAGGGTGGCCGTGCATTCTCTTTCATCCGATCAAAAACAGAAGGCAAATCACCAGATAGGCAAATCCGGCCATCGCTGAAAGGGAGACCACACCCAGCAGCACTCCCTTGTTCCAACGCCCCGGCTTCCCCACCCGCTCGTTGGTGCATTGAACCGCAATCAAAAGAGAAATCACCGCAACCACCGGGGCGGAAAATATCCAGGCGCTTCCGCAAATAATCGGTTGCGGCCACGCCAGCCGATAAATATCGGAATAAATGTCCTTGAGCGCGAACACAACCACGCAATTGATCAACCAAATCGCAACAGAAGTTCGGGCCAATGCTTTCATCTTGTTATCCCTTTTCTTTCGCGCTGCTAGGGAACCGGCTTTGTCATAGTCAACCCGCGTGCTCATCGGGTACGTTGACGTGGATCACGAAACCTGTCGGCCGAAGAAGAATGTCCAAAGCCGAATATCGATACGCAACGGTACAGCGCGCAGCCAGCGCAGATTCAAAAAGCACCTTAACATCGCTTAATGTAAGGCGATTGTTATTCGAGTTAATGAAAACTGGTTTAACTAATTCATCGACCTCATAGTATCCCTCTGGAATCAATAAAATCTGGCCTTTGGTGTTATTCCACAACGCTATATCAAGACGTCGGAGGCTCGTTGCCTCGACGTAAATCTGATCGAGCACTATATGCCTCGTGAAAAAACGCAGTGATATAATGCAGACACCCCATACAGATACCAGTATTAATAGGGTTTTTGCCACTGAAAGATTCAGCAAACTTCTTAAAAAGAGAAACCCGATGCCCAGAATACTTATATGAATAAATATTACAACATCGGGCTGCATTCTGTAGTGATGATGTTGAATCGCATATGAAAGAACGACACCCAGCACAAGCCAAATAAGATAAAAAGTGATTTTCATTTATCTTTTCTCTAAACTAATGATCCGAGCGTTACTTTTTTATTGAATGAATTACCACCCCCAATTTTGGTAATCTTGTCTTTAAGTCCTCAAACATTTTTACCGCATCATCAGGAAGCTTATTTCCGGGAAATAAAATCAGTTGAACCTTTCCTGAATTGGTTTTTGAATCGAAAAACACAAAGCATGCAATCCTTGTATTTTCATCATTAGGGCGGAGCTTTCTTCTCCAAGAGGCGACAAGTCCTCCTTCACGCAATTTTCCATTGAGAGGATCGGCCTGAAAACCGCATTCAGTTGCTAAAGGATCGATTTCATTTATCACCGCTGAAAGTTGCCACTCCCCCCCGGCTAGCGAGACGTTAAACTCTCTAGTATCTGCGGGATCACAACCCGACAACATAAGCGCCATCAAAAATGTTAGAATTTGATGTGTAAAATTGGTTTTAAATAAAATATTTTGCCTTTTATTTTCGAGGTCATGGAGAGGGTGGATCCTGTTGAGGTCTTTTCTCGGTAAACGCGTGAGATCCATGAGCATCGCCATCCCTAATCAAACCAGTTGCAAGGCTCCCCACCGACACTGGGTGGGACATAGGAAGATTCCAAAGTTTTCGGAAGATATTGAAAACATCGGGACAAAACCGTAGCGGGTCCGCGTAACGATTGGGCTATTCCAAACGTCTCGAGCTACAAATAAAGAAAGTTACACCAAGCTGCCTGCTGGACCCCTTGCCCCTCTACCGCTTCAAGAAGCGCAGCT
>CAZUYV010000335.1:0-1876 GCA_964624435.1 uncultured Micavibrio sp.
TAAGTCAGTACCGGGATGATTTTCCAGCCCTTGCCGATACAATGAACGGCAAGCCGCTCGCGTATTTGGATTCCGCCGCCAGTGCGCAAAAGCCGACCTTTGTATTGGATCGCATGAATGAATTTGCCACCCATCATTATGCGAATATTCACCGCGGGCTTTATCATCTTTCTCAAGTCGCGACACGCGAGTATGAGAATGTGCGCCACAAGGTTGCGGAATTTATCAATGCGCCATCGGAAAAAGAAATCATCTTTACGCGCAATGCAACCGAGGGCGTAAACCTCGTTGCGCAGACTTGGGGCCGCGCGTTCCTAAAGGCTGGGGATGAAATCATTATCAGCGCCATGGAACACCACGCCAATATCGTGCCCTGGCAATTGCTGGAAACCCAGATAGGCGTGAAGGTCAGGGTTATTAGTCTGACCGCAACGGGCGAACTGAATTATGATGATTTCAAATCCCTGCTGTCAGATAAAACAAAACTCGTCGCCATTTCCCATGCCTCCAATGCACTCGGCACCATCAACCCTGTGGCCCGGATTGTGCGCGATACTAAGGCGTATAATGCCGATATCAAAGTTCTGGTGGATGCATCGCAAAGCGTTGTTCATGGCGGTGTCGATGTTCAGGAAATCGGTTGCGATTTTATTGTCTTCACCGGGCACAAACTATATGGCCCAACGGGTATCGGTGTTCTCTGGGGAAGATACGATATCCTCGACACTATGCCGCCTTATCAGGGCGGTGGGGACATGATCGAGCGCGTATCGTTCGAAGGCACGACATTCAAGGAGCCGCCCGCGCGGTTTGAGGCGGGCACGCCCGCGATTGTCGAAGTGATAGGCCTTGGCGCCGCCATCGATTACGTCAGCGCAATTGGCGTGGAAAATATTGTCGCCTATGAAAAAGCGATGCTGGATTCCCTGACACGCAGTCTTGCCAAGGTGGATGGGTTGAAATTCCACGGCACGGCGCAGGAAAAGGCCCCGATTGTATCCTTCACGGCCAATTGGGCGCATCCATCCGATATATCCCTGATCCTCGACAAGGTTGGCGTGGCCGTCCGCACGGGCCATCATTGCTGCATGCCCCTGATGCAGAGCCTTGGAATTGAAGGCACGATACGCGCCTCGATTGGACTTTATACAAACCAGAACGATATTGATTCACTGGCGCATGGCCTACACAAGGCCAAGGAGATGCTGGCATGAAAATAGAACAAGTGGCCGACGAAGAAATGGTCAAAAACGCAGTGGGCGATGACTTTGATGAAATGGCGGAACCGCCGGATATCGAACTGTCCGACCATGCCCTGATCAAACCGATCAAGGATGCGCTTCGCAAAGTGTTCGATCCGGAAATTCCGGTGAATATTTATGAACTCGGTTTGATTTATAAGATCGATGTGATGCCACGCGAAGATGGTAAATCAGATGTTTACGTCGAGATGACTTTGACATCGCCGGCCTGCCCGGTGGCGCAGGAAATGCCGGTGTGGGTGCAGGGCGCTATCTTCCCGGTTGAAGGCGTAAACAATGTGGATGTCGATATAATCTGGGATCCGCCGTGGGATCCTTCGAAAATGGCCGAGACTGCTAAGCTACAATTAAACATGTTTGTGTAAGGATAGAAGATATGGAACCCATCAAACTCACCGATGCGGCCGTTGCTGCGATCAAGGATAAAATTGGCGGACGCGACAATGTGTTCGGCCTGCGCCTGACCATTAAATCCACGGGTTGTTCCGGTTATTCGTACAATATGAATTACGCGCTCGAAGAGAATTTGGAAGAAGATGACAAGATCGAACGCGATGGTGCGGTGCTGTATGTGCCCAAGATCAATAGCTGGATGCTGTTTGGCATGGAGATCG
>CAZUYV010000336.1:0-1864 GCA_964624435.1 uncultured Micavibrio sp.
AGAGGCCGCATCGGCACCGATTTCCTTTTTGACGAGAGGCACATGGGCGCGCCCAGCCCATACTTCCAGTTGGTCAACGGCAGCCGCGCGGAACGTATCCGCTGCGGCAATCATCACCTTCTTATGCTGGTGGATATGCCATTCATAAGCGAGTTTACCGATGGTCGTGGTTTTACCCGCGCCATTCACGCCGCAGACAAGGATAACAAAAGGGCCATTGGCAGGTTTTTCAATGACCAAAGGTTTGGCGACCGGGGCCAACATATCACCGAGGATATTGGCGAGTGCAATCCGCACTTCGTTGGGTTCAATGTCCTTATCAAATTTTTGGGCGGAAAATTGCGCAATCACATCGGCTGCCGTTTTAGGACCGAGGTCGGAGGTGATAAGCAAATCCTCAAGATCCTGCAATGATTCCGCATCCAACTTGCGTTTGGTGAAGATATCGGTGATACCCTGCCCCAAACGGTTGGTGGATTTGGACAGACCTTTGCCGAGGCGGGAAATCCAACCGCCATCACCGTTGGTGTCGCCTTCGTTAGAGCGCGTCATTTCCGGCGCGGGAACGACATACAGATCTTCGATGATTTCAGTGTCGGTGGCTTCCAGCACATGTTTTTTGAATTCAGGATCGATGTCGGAATCATATTCAACAGGCGGTTCAATCGCAGGTGCGCCTTGCGGATGCATAAGCGCTTCATCTTTTACATCTTGCTCCTGATCGGCTTCATTGGTTTTTTTACGCCAGAACATCATACGAGTACCGTTCCTGCGAGGCTTTGATTGTTATCGGCTAATGACTCTATTTTAACACGGACAAGGCTGCCGGGGGTAAGTTTTTTATTCAGGCGGACAGGCGCAAAATGTTCGGTATGGCCATAATCTTCTTTTTCCAGCACGACATTTCTTATCTGGCCGATATGAGAATTTAAGAATCTGTTGACCTGTTTTTCCCCTGCCTCCCGCAATTGCGCGGCGCGTGCCTTACGAATCTCGGGATGGACCTGCGGCATCTTCACGGCGGGCGTGCCAGGGCGTTCCGAATATGGGAACACATGCAGGAAAGTCAGGTTACACTCCTCGACAATTTTGAGCGTATTGGCGAACATCTTGTCCGTCTCTGTCGGGAACCCCGCAATGATGTCAGCGCCAAAGGCAATGTCGGGACGGTAACTACGCGCGCGTTCGCACATCGCAATCGCATCGGCGCGCAGATGGCGGCGTTTCATGCGTTTCAAAATCATATCATCGCCTGCTTGAAGGCTCATATGGAGATGCGGCATCAAACGCGGCTCTTCGGCGATCAGTTTCCAGAGATCATCATCCATCTCGACAGGATCAAGCGAGGAAAGGCGAAGGCGCGGCAGTTCAGGAACAAGAGCCAATACGCGGCGGATCATCTGCCCCAGCGATGGCTCACCCGGGAGATCGCCGCCATAGGATGTGACATCAACACCGGTCATCACAATTTCGTTGTATCCCGACGCCACCAGCGCACGAACTTGATTGACAATTTCACCCATTGGGACGGATCGCGAATTACCGCGGCCATAAGGAATGATGCAGAACGTGCAGCGATGATCACAGCCATTTTGCACTTGAATAAAAGCTCGCGCACGGCCTTCGAAACCTTCGACAAGATGCGATGCCGTTTCCGTGACCGACATGATGTCATTGACGAGGATGCGTTCTTCAGACGGTGATCCCCATGTTTCGGGTTTGAGTTTCAGGTCATTGCCAATGATGCGGTCGACTTCCGGCATTTCGGCATACATTTCAGGTGATACCTGCGCGGAGCATCCAGTCACTATAATTTTGGCAGATGGGTTTTCTTTCCGCGCGCGCCGAATGGCCTGACGCGCCT
>CAZUYV010000337.1:0-1861 GCA_964624435.1 uncultured Micavibrio sp.
TTGATTATCAACCTGACCTTGCGTGAGCGCCTGGATGACCGCGAGGAAGGCGGGTTTCTGGTGTTCGGAGGTGACAAGCGCCGGATAATTGTTTTCGTTAGCCATGATTGCTAATCAATTCAGAGCCAGGGTGGCCTGGGCGGTCTGCGTTTGCGCCACCGCATTGAAGGCGATGGTAACATCAGCCGTGCTCAGGAACTCAAGGTTGAAGGTGGCCCCGCTGCCGGCGCCGCCTGTTACCGCCGCAGGATTGGTCGGGGGCACCGTGTAGGTTCCCGCGCGGCTAATATGCGCTGCCGTGATTGCCCCGCCGGAAACGGTGTCAACTGTGATCTGGGCCGTCACCGTGGACGTCCCGCCTACAACGGTTAGGACGTTGCCCGCGGCATAGCCCGTACCCGGCGTGACAATGGATTCGGACAGCGCCCCTAGCGGGGGTGCGCCAATCTTTACCGAGTTCAATTCATAGGTGTTAGACAGGACGTCAAGCTGCGCTTGCGTTTGCTGCGAGCCCAAGATAATGCTCGCCGCTACGATCGCGGCTGTGCCTGAAAGATTGGCGGGGCCGTAAAGCTTGGTCAGTTGAACATCAGCCCCAATAGTGAGGGCGTTAATGTACTGAATAACGGCCGCCAGGACGATCGACCCAATAGTGTCGGTATAACCATTCCCGGGCGTGATTACCACTTCAAGGAACAGCTGGGTGTAAGTAAGAACATCAAACTTGATAGTGATCGTCTGGCCGCCAGGATCGAGCACATTGACGCTTGTTGACCCGAAGGTGCCACAACCCAGCGATTTCTTTTGTTCGATGATGGTTGCGATTGCAGTGGCGTCCCCGCCTTCGATAACAACACAAATCGACTTGGCGAGCACCCCGTCCCCATCGGTCGAGTTGGTGTCGTTCTCGTGGATAACGAGCCGGCCAACCCCCGGGAGATTAGCAAGATTGCCTTGCATCGTCTCAAGGGTGGTCATTGCCGACAGCGCCGTCGAGGTCGATTGTCGGAGACGGAGCTGGGCGTCGTCTTCTACCGGCAAGCCCAAGGACGCATTTGATGGATTGTTGACGGACTGCCAGCCGACCACAGGCGTCAAGATGACGGTGATGGCGTTGGCTGCAGCCGCGACCGCCCCTGGTGTGGTACAGGTTGCGGTTACCGTGATCGAACCCCCCGGCGGGATGAGAATATCTCCAGGCAGCGTCCAGCGCGTCCCCAGGTTTTGGTTATCGCCGACGATACCGGCTTGAATGACCTTGCCAGCCTGTCCGACCACAACCACGTCCACCGTGCTGAAGGACGACGCCTTTCGTTTCAGCCCGTTGATCTTAACAACAGACGACAGCCCCGTTCCAACCGCCGTCGCCGGTGAGAAGTTGTTGTACGCAGCTATCGTTGCATTGTTACTATCCGTTTGGGCCCGGGCGAAGATCCCCAGCATCTGTCCATCTTCACTATCAGGGTCGATATAGGAATCAGATCCATAGATGGACTGGAAGGACGCTTGCAACGACGCAACGATGTCTGCGTAAGACGGGGCGGAGATCCCGGTCGGCGTGACAGTGCACCCGAGGGTTGGAAGCGGATAGGTTGTCAATGTGTGTCTCTATCGAAAGGGGTCAGGGAATCGTGACGTTCGAGGACGGCCAGCTTGCCGATTGCCCGGCCGCAAGAGTCTGTTCGGTCAGTTCGAGCGCGTCGACATATTGCGCGAACGCCGTAGCAAAGGGCTTGAACTGGGCGACGGTAAAGGTGTGATAGGCGCCACTTGTATCCGGCCACACCCGCGTACTCTGTCCGTTGGTAAAAGAAGAATTGGTATTTATTGATACCATTTCCGCAGTGACGTTGAACTGAGA
>CAZUYV010000338.1:0-1852 GCA_964624435.1 uncultured Micavibrio sp.
TGACAATACCTTATTCTGTTCACATTTTATCCACAAAGCGGCGCAGATAACCGTGGTTATGAAAGAGATGGCCCTTTACGGGAGATTTGCGGCACACGCGAATAAGATGGTTCGAGCAAAAAGCCCGGATCAATATTGAAAATAAGGGCTGGATGGCCCTCATCTTCCTGAAAATTTGCGGCGGCACCATTCTCCGCATTCATCTGCTCGTAACCGCCCAATTCAAAGAAGGCTTGGCGGCAGGTTTGAACATAGGCTCCGTAACACGTCACCAGATCGATAAAGGCGAAGCGCGGGCCAAAGGGGTCGTCCTTGACGATCTTTCCATTCTCCAGAACCAACCGGTATTCTTCCCTTGTCGCATAAAGATTATTCGGTGCCTTCAATGCCACTGTCCGCGCAGACGCCTCGGTGATGAATCCCATGCGGCCGGCATGATTGATCCTGTCGACATAATCCTGCGACACCATAAAAAAATGCGTCATCATTTTTTTGGGAAGCACGGCCATGATGAGCCCTACAAAGTTGGATGATTGTTTCGTGGCGTCGCTAACGATCTGCCAAACCCGACAGGGACATATGTCGGAACCTGCGTCCAATGCCTTGCATCCTGCGCACGCGGAAACGGGCGGCCATAAGCCGCATAGATTTCTTCAAAGGCCTGCAATTTTGCAACAGCATCATTGATTGAACAATCAAAGACAGGCTTGTCGTTAAAACGTGCAGACAAAGTCTGGATCAGGCGCGATGGTGTTGCGTTGAAAAGTGTAAGAAGCAAACTGGCCGATGATTTCATATCGGGGCGAACACAATATTTATCCTCTGGCCCCTTGATGGCGACAAGGCGTTCGCCATATCGGACATCGGAATTGCCGCCCACTATACGGGCCGCCCTGCTCTTTTCCGTGTTGAGATAGTCGGTGGTGATTTTCTCGGGAAAATCCACTGCGCCATACATCAAAATAGCCATTGACCCCTCCGCCTTAGGTTTCAAGCCTGTCTTACAAAACACTTGATCTTATGTCAATAAATCAATGCAATTCTTCGCGCAATTGCCGAATAATATCTTCGGCATCACGCCGGTCTTGCCAGTCCCCGGCCCGGGTAAGATATTGTTCCAGAACCTCAATTGCCTCGCGCTTCTTACCTGTTTTGGCATACAGGACCCCGGCATCGAACAACAGGCGGTATTCATCCGGGTCGATCAGGCGCATCATTTCCACCGAATTGAGGGCGGCCTTATAGTCCGACGCCTCGATCAGGCGCAGCTTGATGTTGTTTTGCAAGCGGATCAGGATTTCGCGGTTGCTGGCCAGTTCATAATAATCCGCCGACAATTCCGCGTGCTGCCCCCTCACCCGTTTAATAAGCTGGCGCAGCTGCGGCGCCTCCATAACCTCGCACCGCGTGAAGGGGTCAAAGATCAAACGATGGCCGTTATGTTCAACCCGGCATAAAAAATGGCCGGGAAAATTGAGGCCATCGACAGCAAACCCATTGTTGCGCCCGGCCTGAATATAAAGAATGGCGAGCGCGATGGGCATACCCTTGCGGCGGTCAATCACACGCATCAGATCGGCATTTTGCAAATCATCATAAGTGTCGGCATCGCCGATATAATTTTCCTGATCGGATAGGATATGTTTCAAGGCGGCAAGGCGCGTATGCACATCATCGTCGGCACCGGCATCGATCAGGGATTTAAAACGCTCCCCCACCTCGCGCGAAATTTTTTCGACATGGAATGTGTAACGGTCAATCGATATGCCGGGGTGGTTCATCGCGGCAAACGCCAATGCGACCAGCGCCAGATCGATGGATGAATCTTCCTGCTCCCCGGTTTCAACCAGAA
>CAZUYV010000339.1:0-1850 GCA_964624435.1 uncultured Micavibrio sp.
GTTACAACCGAATTGTCTTTTGGTGAACGCAGGGCGAATTCTTCGTCATTTTCAACCGCGATCATGAACGCATTGTTGACGAGAACACCGTGGTGAAGGTTGAGCGCCTTGCGGTTCGGGTCGCCGCCGGTCGGGCGTCGCAGTTCGATGAATTCTTCAATTTCCGGGTGCCAGATTGGCAGGTAGATCGCGGCGGAGCCACGGCGCAAGGATCCTTGCGAAATCGCGAGGGTGAGGGAGTCCATCACGCGGATGAACGGGATGATGCCGCTTGTCTTGCCGTTGCGTCCGACTTTTTCGCCGATCGAACGGATATTGCCCCAGTAGGAGCCTATACCGCCGCCAAGGGAAGCGAGCCAGACGTTTTCATTCCAGAGAGAAACGATATCATCGAGGCTGTCTTGTGTTTCGTTGAGGAAGCAGGAAATCGGCAAGCCGCGGGATGTTCCGCCGTTGGACAGAACAGGGGTCGCCGGCATGAACCAGAGTTTGGAGATATAGTCGTACATGCGCTGGGCATGGGCGGAATCGTCAGCGTAATACATCGCGACGCGGGCAAAGAGGTCCTGTGGCGCCTCTTCAGGCAGCAGATAGCGGTCATACAGGGTCTCGATCCCGAACTTCGTCAGGTTAGCATCGCGGCTCCGGTCGATCTGGACCCGGTTACCGCCCTGAATTTGCGCATAGTCAAACATTCTCTTACTCCCCAAAAAATTGGCAAAAGCTGGTATAGTTCTGTGGATTATTCTGTGGAAGGGCCGTAGGCGTAACCACAAGCCCTAGCGGGTAGTTCTTAATCATCATACTACATGATGGGGGTCTGTAAACACAAAAACAGAATAATCCGACTTACCCCAAGGATGGCACATACCATCGAAAACATCCCTCAAGGCCTTGGAAATGGCTGCCTTTTTTTCGTCATATTCGAAATCGTTAAAATAAAAGACCGAAAATTACAGGATTACCAAAAAGCAATTTAGAACTATTTGGGGGTCCTTCCAGCGGCGGAGTTGAGAATCATTTGCGCTAATAGCGGGATTCGTCTGAATACGAAAAAGATTCGAAGGAAAGCGGGAAGAATCGCCCGCGACTCAGCCAAAAATCGAATGGTTAGGAGGCGACTCAGCCAAAACCGCCATTTGTATCTGAAGGGTGGATTTCCGGGCGGGCTCCCATGGACAAAGCCCGGCACTGAAGGCATAAAGAAGGCCACTATATATAAGGAGTCCTTTTCGTCATGCCGTCCATCCACCGCCACCGCCAGACCAAGATTGTCGCCACGCTCGGCCCCGCTTCGGGCAATGAAGACATGATGCGTAAATTGTTCGAGGCCGGGGTTGATGTTTTCCGCATGAACTTCTCGCACGGCACGCATGAAGCGCACCGCAAGAATCTGGAAACGGCGCGCAAGCTCGAAAAAGAATATGGCCGCCCGATCGGCATGCTCGCCGATTTGCAGGGCCCGAAAAACCGCATTGGTAAATTCGTCAATGACAAGATCGACATTACCGAAGGTCACAAAATCCGTTTTGATCTCGACACCACCCCGGGGGATGAAACCCGTGTCAATTTGCCGCACCCGGAAGTCATCCAATGCATGAAGGCGGGTTCTGAAATCCTGCTCGATGACGGCAAGGTGAAGGTGAAGATTCTGGAACAGGGGAAAGATTACCTGCTCGGCGAAGTCGTATCCGGCTCCAAACTTTCGAACAACAAGGGATTTAACATTCCGGGCGTGATCATTCCTGTGCCTGCGCTGACCGACAAAGATCGTGTTGATCTTGATGCTGCGCTGGAAATGGGCGCTGACTGGATTGCGCAATCTTTTGTACAGACCGCCGCCGATGTTG
>CAZUYV010000340.1:0-1835 GCA_964624435.1 uncultured Micavibrio sp.
AAATCGGTTGCAATGAATTTTTATCATGCTATAAGGAAAACCAAGAAGACAATAATAGGGTGCCAGATCGATGATTTCTCCCACGCAAATGCGCGCAGCCCGCGCCATGCTGGATCTTTCCCAAGGCGAAGTGGCCAAGTCACTTGGCATCGCCGCCAACACGCTTTCTAATATCGAGAGCGGGCAATCCGATGCGCCGGCATCGCGGCTGAAAGAGATTCAGGACTATTATGAATCCGAAGGCGTTGAATTCACACAGGATGATGGCGTGAAACGCAGTTCGCACCGTATTCAGGTATATCAGGGACTGAAAGGCTTTGCCGATTTTCGCAATGACATTCTTTTTGAAGCGCGAAAAGAGCCGCTGGACGTTTGCGTTAGCAATGTCGACGAACGCGAGTTCGATAAATGGGGCGCAGGTAAAGTGAATGAAGATTATTTTGCCGAGATGAAAAATAATCAGCCAAAACGGTTCCGCATTCTCGTCCGTGAAAACGACAACCATCTTTCTGCCTCTGGTTACGCCACTTATCGCTGGTTGCCGGATGTAAAGTTCGGAAAGATTTCCTTTTTTATCTATGCGCAAAAGACAGCCATTCTGTCCTTTGCAGACAATGACTTTCAGGCTTTCATCATTTCCCATCCACAAGTCAGTGCCTTTTACCGTCAGGAGTTTGATAACCTCTGGTCACAGGCGCATGACCCTATTGAGGTGCAATAAAGATCATGCAACTGCAATCGCTTTTAAAAACCCGCACAACCCCGGTTAAAAACCCCGAGTTTTATCAGGATGTCTGTGATCTTTTTGGCGAGCGCCGTGCAGGGCATATGAGCAAGTGGAATTATTCTACACCGCAATACGCAGGTGATAAGGCCCGTGGAGCCGAAGCATGGGTCGAGGCCATTAGCGAGGCCAAGAATGGCAGCCCTTATTACGTGTTCCAGAAAGAACGCGACATCATCAACACCTTTGCACCGAAGTCACGGGATTATTTTAAAGGGGATGCGCGCCTTGTTGATTTGGGCCCCGGCTCCGTTGATGCGGTTCAGCATAAAGTTATGCCCTTTATACGCGGTGCCAGCGCAACTATCCGTGAATATACATGTGTTGATGTTTGTGCGACGACGCTCAATATGGCCGAAAGGGAAGTCAAAAAAGAATTCCCGTTTATCAGAACATCGTCCCTGAACAAGGATTTCATTCATGAATCCTTCCGCTACGGCACTCCATTGTCGCCTGAAGTTGCAACCATGTTTGGCCTGACATTGTGCAATATGGAGATTGATCCACGCGTGGTTGATTTGCCGAATTATCAATTGGCGGCGTGCCTCAAACGTTTGCAATCGCATTTTAGTGGAACAGAACAATATTTGTTCATCACGCAGGACACCAATCAGGATCCAGAATCCTTGAAGGCAGCCTATATGGCGCTGGAAGAGCATTTTACCAGTCTTTTATACCGTATACGCCGCGATTTGACGGTTGCCGGCGATTTCGACCCCGATAATTTTACTATGGAGGTCGATTATTTCCCGCAGACGCAGGCTTGCGCCCTGTGCTTCGTTGCGGAAAAATCCATGATCTTTTCGGTTGAAGATGAAATCTTCATGCTGGAAGAGGGGCAACGTTTCTACTTTCACAATGCCTTTAAATTTGACGCAAAGACATTTTTGACCGCCGCGGACAAAGCTGGATTTGAGCCTGTTCATTGCGAGCAGGCAGATGAAAATCCTTGCATTCTGCATGTCCTGAAGAGCCGCTAATTTCGATTAGTGGTTGCCGCGTTAACCAAATCTCTGGCATAATTTATCATGTTCAAAAAATGCCACGATCA
>CAZUYV010000341.1:0-1831 GCA_964624435.1 uncultured Micavibrio sp.
TCCAGCAAGCCTAAATCAGGCACAAATCCGGCTAGCCCTGCCCCTGCCAATCCTGCTAAAGTAGCGCCATAATTAAAGAGTTTATGAAAACGTGACCCCGCCACAAAAACATTTGAAAGAAGTGCCCAAGGGCCTCTCCGCCATTCATCTGGCCAAGAGCTATAAAAAGCGGCCAGTGCTGCGCGATGTCAGCATGAGTGTCAAACGCGGTGAAGCCGTGGCCCTGCTCGGCCCCAACGGCGCGGGAAAAACAACATCCTTTTACATCATGACTGGCCTGATCAATGCCGATGCCGGTGCTATCCAGCTCGATGGGCAAGACATCACGCGCTTGCCCATGTATCGCCGCGCCCGTCTGGGCGTTGGTTATTTACCGCAGGAAAGCTCTATCTTCCGCGGCCTCAATGTCGAAGACAATATTCGCGCCGTGCTGCAGGCCCAGGACATGAACCAGGAAGACCAGGAAGCCTTGCTGGAAGAACTTCTGGCTGAATTCTCCATCTCGCACCTTCGCCGCACCCCTGCGCTTGCGCTGTCGGGCGGGGAGCGCCGCCGTGTCGAGATTGCCCGCGCCCTTTCCTCCCGTCCGCAATTTATGCTGCTCGATGAACCGCTCGCCGGGATTGACCCGATTGCGGTCAGCGAAATCCGCAACCTGATTGGCTATCTCAAGACCAAGGGCATTGGCGTTTTGATCACCGACCACAATGTCCGCGACTGCCTCGAGATTGTTGACCGCGCCTATATTCTTCATGACGGCATGGTCCTGATGGAAGGCACGCCGGATGAAATTGTCGCCGATGACAATGTCCGCAAAGTCTATCTGGGCGAAGGCTTCTCGCGGTGAGCTCCGGCCAATGTAAGGGATGGGTCTTGTGCGCCATCACCATGGTTTGCCTCTTCGTTCCACGCAGCCTTTCCTTCCTGCCCCTTGTTCCCGGCCTGATCGGTTATGCCATGTTGTCGTGGCAAAACCGCAAACCCCTGTCCCTCGATCGTAACCTGACCCTCTTTTTTGCTGCGATTGTCGGACTGTCCGCACTCAGCGCCCTATGGTCGATTGACGCTGGCAACAGCCTCCATCGCGCCCTGAGTATCGCCGGGATATTGCTGGGCGGACTTGTTCTGTTTGCTTCATTGAAACCCGTCCAGATTACCAAGCGTGCGGGCCTGCTGGCATTGCTGGCGCTGTATGGGATCACCGGCCTCTATCTTTATTTCGAATATAAATCGAACTTCGCGCTCAGCACGATTCTGCTGCAAAAACCGGTGGATGTCTGGAATTTCAACCGATCCATCACGGTTTACGTGGTGTTGTTTGTTCCGTGCTTGATCCTTGCAACAAAAATCATCTCGGACCAGGGCCGCCTTTATACGGCAATGGCAGCCCTGACCATCTGCATGGCCCTGCCGTTCTGGGAAACCAGCAGCCAGACTGCCCAGATGACCTTGTTGGCCAGTGTTGCCGGGTTTGGCATTATCTCGCTGATGAAATCGCAGAAAATCCGCAAAGCGATATACATCATTTCTGCTGCAGCAATTTGCGCGGCCATCCTAGCCACCCCCTTGATCCCCGCGCCCCTGATGAAGATGGTGGAGGCGAAAAGTGACGAATCCAACCTTTCTTACAACGCCAATATGCCGGGGCGGGTGGAAATCTGGACCTTCGTGGCCGACCATATCAAGGAAAAGCCCCTATTGGGCCATGGCGTCGAAGCCACGCGGCATTTCGAGGCGGCAGAACGCCTGCCCTATTCCCGCGCGACATCGTTCCTCCACCCGCACAATGCCTTCCTGCAAATCTGGGTGGAAACGGGCCTGCTGGGCGCGC
>CAZUYV010000342.1:0-1824 GCA_964624435.1 uncultured Micavibrio sp.
TCCAATCTCGAAGCCGAGAAGATGGAAAAACTGGCGGACCATTTGAAAGTCGCGCTCGATAATTCGCGCGCTGCCGTAACGGAAATGCGTCATCTGGCACCCGAATATGATATCGACACCGCGCCGCTGGACCGTTACGCCAAGATCATGCAGGCGTTGCAGCTTATCGCCCGTGAAAACAAAATAAAATACGAAGACCTGTCCGATTTTTGGGCTGTTCAATCCGCCAAGCTGAATCGTATCCGCAATGGTCGTGAGAAGATGGCAGAGCTTGATAAGCTGCTGGCCAAAGCCAAGAGCGCATATGTCCATCATTCGCACATCCTCAGTGAAATGCGTGTCGCCGCCGGGAAAGAGCTCAGCGCCGCGATTACAGCAGAACTCGCGCCGTTGAAATTGCAGCGTGCCGAATTCGAAGTGGTGGTGAAAGAAACACCGAGCATTCCATGGACAGAGCTGGGGCTTAATCAGGTCACGTTCACAGCGCGTATGAACCCCGGCCAGCCTTTCAGTCCCGTGGCAGACACGGCATCCGGCGGGGAATTGGCCCGTCTTATTCTTGCCCTCAAAGTTGTTGTTCAACGCGTACAAACCACATCCACTCTGGTGTTCGACGAGGTTGATACGGGTATCGGTGGCGCCGCTGCCGCCGCGGTGGGCGAACGCCTTGCGCAGCTCGCTGACAGCACGCAGGTTCTGGTTATTACGCACAGTCCGCAGGTCGCCGCGCGGAACGATCTTCACCTTCACGTCAGCAAGAAAACCGATGGTGTCACGACAACATCGATCGTGCGCAAGCTTACACTGGCTGAAAGCACGGATGAAATTTCGCGTATGCTGGCGGGCGATGTCCTCACCGGCGAATCCCATGCCGCCGCGAAGAGCCTTATCGACGAAGCTCGCAAGGCTGCCGAAGTACGCCGCTCCTCCGCATCCGCGTAGGAATTGACAAAGATTAGCCTTATTTTAGCGGCAGAACACTCTCATGGACAATTTTTTATCAGATTTAAAAACCAATCTTTCCAGCATTGATTTCATGGCCTTTATATCGGCCAGCGAGATCGGATCCTCCTTACTGCTTATTGCGATCGTGTTGTTCGCGCGTCGTCTATTGATACGCTATGTCCGCAAAGACGCAGAAATTCTCGCGAAAGAACAACGCCGCTGGATCATCCGGATCAAGAACACCAGTGCAGCCCTTATTTTCATCTGCCTGATCCTGATATGGGCACCACAACTCCATACTTTTGCGTTGTCGATTGCTGCCTTTGCTGTCGCCCTTGTTGTTGCCACTAAAGAAATGATCATGTGCCTGACGGGCGGGATCATGCGCGCCACAAGCCAGCCCTTCAAAGTGGGGGAATGGGTTACGATAGACGGCGTCACGGGTGAGGTGATCGATTTTGATGCTTTTTCCTTCCAGCTTCAGGAAGTTGATATGGAGGGCAAGACCTATCTTTTTACCGGCCGCACCATCACCATTCCAAACAGCAAACTGTTCACGAGCAATGTTGAGAATGCCAACTTTTTCAAATCCTATATTTTTGAAGATGTGCGTCTAGCCATACAATACACCGATGTTGATGCGGGCGAGGCTTTCACAATCTTCAAGGAAATATCAGAAAGATATTTCGAACCGCACCGTAAAGACTCTTTGGCCTTCAATCGAAAAATCCGGCGGCGCGCAGGCATAGATGTCGGCTCCGCCGAACCCATTTATGATCTAACCACCAGCGATCTGGGGCATTATCATTTTCATTGCCGCCTGTTTGTTCCCACGAATGTTGCCACGAATATCGGGTCAGATATTGCCAGCGAATTCCT
>CAZUYV010000343.1:0-1824 GCA_964624435.1 uncultured Micavibrio sp.
AGCAATTCCGCCAGCTGGCAATGGATCGCGGGAACGGGCGCCGATGCCGCCCCCTATTTCCGCATATTCAATCCGGTGACGCAGGGAGAAAAATTCGATGCGGACGGCGCCTATGTCCGGCACTGGGTTCCGGAACTCAAAGACATGCCGGACAAATATTTGCATCATCCATGGGATGCACCTCCGCTGGAATTACAGGCCGCTGGGGTGACACTGAGTAAAACCTATCCCAAACCGATTGTGGACCATGCGGCGGCACGGGAACGTGCTCTGGACGCCTTTGGCAAGACGAAGTAGGATTATCACCATGATACAGCCCCCTCATCTGAAGATTGGCGATACTATTGGCGTGATGGCTCCATCGAGCCGTGTAGAGGAATCCGACCTGAAGGCCAGCATCGATTTCCTGCACACCCACGGATTCAAAACTTACATTCACCCACAAACATTCGAACGGTTGCATCAATCCGCCGGGACGAACGAGCAAAAACGCGACGCTCTGCATGACCTTGTAAAGAATCCGGATATCAAGGCGATCTTTTTTGCGACCGGTGGCAACCGCGCGCTTCATTTGCTCGATCTGCTGGACTTCAATCTGATCCGCACCAACCCAAAAATCTATATGGGGTTTTCGGATAATACAGCAATCCTAAATGCCATCACGGCGCGAACAGGCATCATCACCTATCACGGCCCCACATTCCGCCGGCTTGCCACAACGCCGCAGGCGGAATTCAATCTGCGCCTTCTGAAAGGCGAAGAAGACACAATCACGCTTCAAGGTGCACATGTCCTGCGCAAAGGTCATGCGGAAGGATGGCTCATTGGTGGAAATATCAGCCTGTTTCAATATCTGCTGACATCGGGCGATATGCCGGATGCCACAGGCGCAATTTTATTCCTGGAAGATTGTTATGAGGAATGGAGCCGGATTGACCGTGATTTCTGTTTCTTCCGCCGCTCCGGGCTATTGAATAAAATCAGCGGCCTCGTGCTCGGGCAATTCACCGATATGCTGGATACTGGTACGCCGTTCGGCCTCACCTTCGAAGACATCATCAGCGAACATACGGCGGGACTGCATATTCCTATTCTGACGAACGCCCCCTTCGGTCATGACAAAGGCCTGAACTTCATCATGCCAATCGGCGCAAAGGTCAAACTCGATGGAACATCACTAAAACTTCTTTAGTGCACCAAGGTGCTCTGCCACGGGGATTTGGGCAGGACGCGGCCGAACATCTGCAATTCGAACAATATCTGTTTGTGATCTTCGGGAATGTCTCGGGCGGCGCGGAGTCGTTCATGGATCATCCTCACCCGTCCTTCGCGCCCCTCTTCCATGGCGCGTTTCAGGATAAGCTTAATCAAATCGCGGTTTCTACCGTCCATATTTACAGTTTATTCATAAAAATCTTAACAAACCGGTAACGTTAACAAACTCCTCCCTTGCCCATCGGCCAAAACCTTTGCTATGCATCCCGCATGACCTTTGTTGTTACCGATGTTTGCATTGCCTGTAAGTACACCGACTGCGTGGAAGTCTGCCCCGTGGACTGTTTCTACGAAGGTGAAAACACGCTCGTTATCCACCCGGATGAATGTATCGATTGCGGGGTTTGTGAGCCAGAATGCCCGATTGAGGCGATTATCCCCGATATTGACCCTCGCGCCGAGGCGTTTTTGGAGCTGAATCGCGAATATTCTGCAAAATGGCCGGTCATCACCAAGAAAAAACCGGGCCTTCCCAACGCCAAAGCGATGGAAACCAAGAAAAACAAGTTAGAAGAAGACTTTAGCCCAAATCCCGGAGATGGCGACTAA
>CAZUYV010000344.1:0-1824 GCA_964624435.1 uncultured Micavibrio sp.
GGCCGATGGTGCCCGCGATGATTTTCTGGAGGTCGAGGCCGGGCAGCGCGAAGCCGCCAACATGCCGCCATTCTCCCGTCTTGCCGGGATTATCGTGTCTGGCCGAGATGAGGCGCAGGTGATTGATCTGTCGCGCCAGCTCGGGATGAAATCGCCGCATGGCACAGGCTTGCAAACTTTGGGCCCTGCCGATGCACCGATGTACCGTCTGCGCGGTCGTTACCGCCGGCGTTTGTTGGTACGTGCCGATAAAACCATCGATATCCAAAAATCCATCGCCCATTGGCTCAAAGACGTGAAAATACCGGCGGCAATCAAGGTCCAGATCGATATCGACCCGCAAAGCTTTTTCTGAGATACTTCTTGTATGACACGGGTCCAGACTCCCAACCTGACTTCCTATGATTTTGTGAAAGCCGCGGCGCTCCTTTTGATGATCGCCGACCATATCGGCTATTTCTTTTTTCCGGATGATATGTGGTGGCGGGCACTGGGTCGCCTGTCCGCGCCTATCTGGCTGTTCCTGATCGGCTATGCGCGCTCGCGCGATCTGTCGTGGCAACTGTGGGGCGGTGCTCTGGTCTTGATGGCTGTGAACTTTATCTGCGGTATTGGCATTTTCCCGGTCTATATTCTGGGCAGCATGTTGCTCTTCCGCTTGATCATCGACCCCGTAATGAATTTCCTGAAAAAAGATGAACGCAGCCTCTATCCCGTCACCCTTGTTGTGCTGGCCCTCACCTTGATCACAAGTTCCCTGTTTGAATACGGGATGGAGGGATTTATCTTTGTCATGGCGGGTTATTTAAGCCGCAACCGTCTGGAGATGGGATTCAGCCACAATAAACTCACCGTATTTTTACTGGTGGTGGCCTTCGCCCATTACCTTGCCTCCACCATGATGTTCTTTTCCAGCTTCACCCTCTATCAGGAAATCTTTATCGGCCTTGCGATGGTGGGGATCATGCTGGGGCTTGGCGAATTTCGCCCCGCCGAATATCCGCGCCTGACGGGAACATTGCCGCGCACCGCAACATGGTTGCTACAATTCTTTGGGCGCTGGTCACTGGAAATCTATGTTGTCCATCTGGCGGCGTTGCATCTTTACGCGCTTTTATCCGGTGCACCGGGATACAATCTGTTCTACTTCCGCTTTTGGTAGGACTTATTCCTCACGGCTCTTGGGCTTGTCGTAGTAGACCGTGTTCTTGTTGTTGGTATAGGTCTTGAGATAGCTCTCTTCATCACGGTTGTTATAGGTATAGACAACATTCAGATACGCTTTGGTATCCCATCCACTATAGCTGCTGACCACTTGCCGCGTGACGAGTGGGAAGACGGACCGGAACGTATGGTCGAGATTGCGGGAGAACGCATCGCCAAAGGCCGGGTTCATAATGAAATTGGCAGTGACAATGCCACCGGGTTTTACCAGCGCCTTGACCGAGCGGAAGAAATCCTGCGTCACGAGGTTTTCCGGTGTGTTCAGGTCGCCCTGAAATGCATCCATGACGATCAGGTCATATTTCTCCTTGGTGTCGATGATAAAAGCTTCAGCCGATACCGGATGGAAAATTTTGTTGGGGCCTAGTTTCTGTTTCAGGAAATCCTCTTCCGCCACATCCTTGAGCGTGGGGTCTATATCCACGAAATGATAGATGTTCTCGGGATCTTCTAACCCCAGCGTAAATCCACCGGCACCGATCACGAGGATATTCATTGGCGGCGCCATGGAATCGCGGGAATAGATGAACTGCATTTCCATGAATTCTATATAGGGGTGCTTGTTGTGCCCCTTCGGGTCATACCGGGAATCCGAATTGC
>CAZUYV010000345.1:0-1822 GCA_964624435.1 uncultured Micavibrio sp.
TTCTTACCGCCATTGACCAGCATGCCGTAAGCGGTGGTGAGCTTCATCAGCGTGGTCTCACCGGCGCCGAGCGCATAAGACAAATATGGCTTCATATCATCGGCAATTCCAAAACGCTTGGCGTAATCAATCACGGTCGGCATGCCAAGATGGTCGGCGAGACGGACCGTCATCAGGTTCCGCGATTTTTCAACGCCGATACGAATAGGGGTTGGGCCATAGAATTCGCCAGAATAGTTTGTCGGTTTCCAGAAATTCCCCGGTGATTGTTCCATCGTGAATGGTGCATCAAGAACGCGGGTTGCGGGCGTGAATCCTTTGTCGAGCGCGGCAAGATAGATAAACGGTTTGAAGGCCGATCCCGGCTGGCGTTGCGCCTGTGTCACGCGGTTATACTGGTTGTAGATGCTGTATTTCCAGCCACCCTGCATGGCGAGAACGCGGCCTGTGTGCGGATCCATGGCGACAAGCGCGCCCTGAACGGCGGGGATTTGGCGCAAGGCCCATGTCTTGCCGGTTTCTTCGATCAAGATGACATCGCCAACTTTCAGGACTTGTGACACAGCGGTGATTTCAGGGCCCAGCGCATAGCAATCTTCAAGACACTGGCGTGCCCATGCTACGGCAGGAAGGTTGAGGGTCAGGGTCTTGTCATCGGCAAGTCCGACCTTGGCGGAGGATGACCCGCTTTCCAGCACGACACCAAGACGCCATTCTTCCGGCATTTCATTCGGTTCATCGATCTCGGCGAGCTTCATGGTCCAGTCATCAAGATTGTCGATATGGGTGACGGGACCGCGCCAGCCATGACGTTTATCGTAATCCATCAAGCCATCGCGGAGCGCCTTGACGGCAATCTTTTGCAAGCGCGGGTCGATAGAGGTGCGTACGGCGAGGCCGCCTTCATAGAGAGAGTCTTTGCCGTATTTGCTTTGTAGCTCGCGGCGCACTTCTTCGGCGAAGAACGGCGCAGACACAACATCGGATTCATCTTTCAACGTCATGGCCAGCGGCATGGCTTTGGACAGGTCGGCTTGCGATGCCGTGATATATCCTTCTTCCACCATGCGGTCGATTACCCAGTTCCGGCGGATAACAGCGACATCATGTTTGCGGATTGGGTGGTAATTGTTTGGTGCCTTGGGAAGAGCTGCAAGATAAGCCGCTTCGGCGATATTCAGATCATCCAGTTTCTTGTTAAAATAAATCTGCGCTGCGGCAGCAACGCCATAGGCACGCTGGCCGAGATAAATTTCATTCAGGTAAAGCTCGAGGATTTTGTCCTTGCTCATCGCCTTTTCCATACGGGTGGCGAGGATGGCTTCCTTAATCTTGCGCTCCAGCGAACGTTCATTGGTCAGCAGGAAATTCTTGGCAACCTGCTGCGTAATGGTAGAGGCTCCAACCATGCGGCCAGATCCACGGTGCAGGAAGTTGGTGATGGCGGCGCGGGCAATCGCAAACATATCAACGCCGGAATGGGTATAGAAATTCTGGTCCTCGGCGGCGAGGAAAGCATTCTTCACCTGCACCGGAATAACTTCGATGGGAATAAAGACACGACGTTCCTGCGCGTACTCAGCGAGAAGGCGGCCATCGCCAGCATAAATACGCGTGACAATGGGCGGTTCGTAATTTTTCAGTTGTGAATAATCGGGCAGATCGCTGCCGTAATGCGCGAACACGGCGAAGGCAATTCCAATGGCGGCGATGGCCCCCAGAAACCCGATTGATAGAAGTGCAAGAAATGCTTGTCCCAGCCAGCGCATGGGGTCAATTTATGCCACATCTTTGCGGCTGTTTAAAGGCGCAAAAAGACCTT
>CAZUYV010000346.1:0-1809 GCA_964624435.1 uncultured Micavibrio sp.
TCTATATCGATGGCACGCGGTACATGATGGATATCAACGGTGATTCAACCGATCCATCGCCAATGGAAACACGCTACCGCTCTCTTTACAGCTTCAATGAACAGACGGCGTGGTATTACTGAGTTATAAGTCCGGGGGGATGTCACGGTGATTCAAAAATTAGCACTACCTTTTGCTTTTACAGCCCTTGCCGCAATCACCACGGATGCACAGGCCGCCCTGACAATGGATATGCCGGAAGAAGTACCACATCTTTCAGAGCACACCATTCAAAAGAAATGTCAGAACAACGCATCTTTTTACATTGATGGCGGACCATTCTCGGTCCCAGACAATGATGGGTTTGCGTCTTTTTACAATTGCGCCAATTCAATTAAGGTCAATGTTACTTGCTCTGACCTTTTCACGACATGGACTCTTTCTGCCCTAAATCCGCATTCGGTGATGCGGGAGGAATTTATGAAGGCAATGACCGATCATTGCCCGAGAGAGGGTTACGATGCGCTCATGATGCTCGTGATGGAGGATATCATGAAGTTCACGATTAAGGACGCCATGCCGGCGATGGGCTTTTTTGTTAGGAATGCCCTAGACCCGCTTTTAGAACGCTAATTTCAACCGCCGCCGAGTTCAATGTAGGATAGTTTTCCATCATTGTTCTGATCAAGCATCAGGAAACGTTTCTGGTGGGCGAGATACCCCTTTTTCGCTTCTTCTTTTACCTGTGCCCGTTCGACAGGATCAGGCGAAGCCTTGTAAGAGACATAATTTTTGAATTCATCGTAATCGATAAACAGATCCTGATTTGCATCGGCCTTTTCAAACGGACCGGCAACCGGCATATCGGGGCGTTCAGGGCCCGTGGCACAGGCGTGGAGTGTGAGCACACAAAAAGCAGAAAGAATAACCTTTGTATTTTTTTGCATGATCTCTCCTTACAGTTTATTCGACAGTGGCAATACGCAGAACGTTGGTAGAGCCCGGCTGGCCGAAAGGAACACCCGCGGTCAGAACAATCCGTTCACCCGCCTTGGCAAGACCCTTTTCCTTGGCAAGTTTCGTCGCCCATTCCACCGTTTCAGCAAAGGAATTGATGACCGGCATATGGGCGGGCTGTACGCCATAAGACAGGGTCAACTTACGCGCCGTGGAAAGATTTTGAGTGAGTGAAAGGATTGGAACATCCGGACGCTGGCGTGCTGTGCGTGTCGTGGTGCCGCCGGACGTTGTGTAATTTGCAATACAAACCGCATGGATATCGCGTGCGACATTCGCCGCCGCCACAGTGATGGAATCGGATGCATCCATTTCCGTCTGCGGATGGTTGGACCGCATAATGGCATGATAGGTTTCATCGTTTTCCGTCGATTGGCAGATACGGTCCATGATCGAAACGGATTCCAGCGGATAGCGGCCGGAGGCTGTTTCAGCCGAGAGCATGACGGCATCGGTGCCATCATACACAGCCGTTGCAACGTCGGAGGCTTCGGCGCGGGTCGGGCGTGCCGCCTCGATCATCGATTCCAGCATCTGTGTCGCCACAATAATCGGCTTACCGGCATCGCGCGTCTGGCGCACGATGCGTTTTTGCACGGAGGGAACATCTTCCGGTGGAATTTCCACGCCAAGATCGCCACGCGCCAACATGATGCCATCGCAGTGCTGAAGAATTTCAGCGAAATATTCGAGCGCAGATGGTTTTTCAATCTTTGCCATCAGGGCAGCGCGGCCATTGATAATCTTTTTCGTTTCGGCAACATCGGCGGCGGTCTGTACAAAAGATTGCGCAATCCAGTCAGCGCCCATTTC
>CAZUYV010000347.1:0-1805 GCA_964624435.1 uncultured Micavibrio sp.
GCAAAGACGATTGTCATTTTGCGCACGCCTGAAGATTCCGCGGAAATAGCGGTTGCTGTGGAAGAACGGGGATTTGTTCCGCTGATCGAACCGATCCTTGCTATCGATTATCTGGAGATTACGCAGGATGAACCCGAAAATGATGTGCCGTTGATCTTTACTTCTGCCAATGGTGTGCGGGCTTTTGCAAAATTTTTTACCGGGCGCGATAACCCGGTTTACGCAGTCGGCCGCAACACTGCGGATGCGGCCCGGCAAATCGGCTTCACAAGGGTGGAAAGTGCCTTTGGCACGGTACAGGATCTCGTGGATTTATTCACAGGCCCCCTAAAAACAAGCTTAAGAACGCCAATTTATGTTCGTGGAGAGGATATTTCGCAAGATTTAAGGGATATTTTTGCACAAAATGACCTAAAAATTGATGAAATAACGGGTTATACCTCCCATCCTGCCGAAAATTTGTCTTTGGAGTTGTTAAAGAAGCTCGATAATCGCGAAATTAACGCCATTATGATGTTTTCTGCCAGAGGTGCCGAAACTTTCGCCAATCTGGTGGAACAATATGGCCGAACCTCCCGGATAAAAACGATTAAGGCCTTGTGCATCGGGGCGAGCGTGGTAGATTTCCTTTCCGTATTACCCTTCGCGGAAGTGGTTGTGGCAGACAAGCCCGACCGATATGGTATGATTAAATTGTTGGATCGACTGACGTAAAAAGCATGAGTGAGGAATTGGTACTATGAGCCAGGAAGACACGGACGCCCTGAAGAATGCATCGGCAATTATCGAGCGTTTTGGCGGAATTCGGCCGATGGCGGCCAAAGTCGGCGCCCCGGTTACCACTGTGCAAGGCTGGAAAAAGCGGGATGTTATCCCGGGTGCCCGGCGCGGCGATGTAATCAAGGCTGCCAATGACAATGGAATCGATATTGCCGACCTTCTGGGCGGCGTAATTTCTCCTGCCTCAGCAATCAGCGCTGAAACAGTGTCCCCCTCAACCAGCGCGTTTGCTGATATCAAAAAAGAAGCCGCAAGCGATGAACCAAAAATTGTTATCGAACCGATTCTGAAGCCGCAATCCAAACCATTGCCGCCATCTTTCCAGACCAAGATCGATACGACGCACGAAGAATTGATGAGCGCGATTGCGCTGGGTCAGAAGAAGGCCGTGAATGCCAGCCTGTGGACGACGGCAACTTTTGTTGTTCTCGTCGGTGCCGGTGCCGGGTTGCTTCTGTGGCCATCCGCCCAGAAAATTGAAAAACACGATGCGCAACTTGCAACGATCGAAGGCAAGATGTCCTCGATTGATACCGATGTGCAGAGCATGAATGAAACCGCAAAATTCCTGAAGGGAATGGTGCCGGATGAAGTTCAAAAAACTATGACCGACCTGCGCGAACAGGCCGATAATATTCAAAAGGCTGTGACAGATGTTGCTGTGCAGGCTGAAGACATTAAGGACGGTGTTCTGGCGACCGATGCAGGATCGCTGGCCGATCGTCTTTCCGTTCTCGAAGCGAAATTCCGTGAAGTCAAAGGTGGGCAAGACCTTGCCGACCTGACAGCACGTGTACGCGGGCTTGAAGCAACCTTTGCCGGACAGGGACAATTGTCTGCTTCTGTTGATGAGTTGCGCAAAATTGTGGATTCCCTCGATGGTCAGGTAAATTCCATCGATACCAAACTGGCGCAAACACAAGCTACACCAAATAGCCAACTGGGTCAGACGCTGGAAGGCGTTTCAGGCAGCGACCTGAAGGCGGCGGCTATGCTGATTGCATTCTCTCAATTGCGTGAATCGC
>CAZUYV010000348.1:0-1799 GCA_964624435.1 uncultured Micavibrio sp.
CTGTATTCCCCAGACATTGACGATGGAACGGAAATTCACGGCAGGGCCAGCAGGCTCAAGCGAACATGCATCGCGGATTGCGGCTGCGATTGCGGCTTTGCCGTCACCATCGGGTGAATCCTCTATTGATACAGCTATTCTGGGCAAGGATGCCGTTGTGGTAACGGTCAGCGGCGCACCATTGTCTGAAGGTACGGACCTTATCATCGAAACACCGAACGCCGTGCTCACAGCCCCACCCGAAATCATTGCACCGATGAGTGAGGGCAGTAGTTATGTGCTGAAGGTAAAAGGGCCGGAAGGCATCGACCTGACCGAACAATTATTTGGCAAACAGGTGAACATTCTTCTCATCAATGGAGATAGCGCCGTTGAGAAGATGGTGAGTTTTTAGAGCATCCACTGCGGCACATCATCCGGAAAGGCGATGGCGGCGCGACGATCAGGATTGGGATAGAAAATGATATCCGGGCTGGCGAGGCGCATTTTTGCATTTCCGCGTTCAATCATTCGTTTCAAAACAATCTTCTCCAGATTGAACTGATTGAAAATCATCAGAACATTTTCTTTTTCATTAATATGGTGAGCAATCTCATGAATCTGATGGGGCTGATCACAGGCATAGGTGCTGTATTGATTAAAATGATGCGTCAGGATGCCCGTTCTGCTTTCAAAAGGTCGTTCTTCATCACGGCGGGTCAAGAAGGTCACAAGATCCATCAGGCTCTCTTCGCCAACGCTTAGTTTTTCCGTCTTGCTATCCAGAATATAGGGAAAGTTCAGATCCTCGCGCAATGTATTGTTAGCAGGATCGTTGAATAAATTTCTAATGCGCGCGTTGGAACGGTTGTTGATGATATAGGCCTGAACAATTTCTTTATCGCCATCGTTGTCGGCAGGCTCTTCATTGTAAATCAGGGCCAGTCTGTTGTTGATGTCGTGGTAACGCACATTGTCGGCAAGCCCTTTAAAAAACACCAGCTTGCCGACAAACTTGTTTTTGTTGTCGTTCTGCGGGGCTGCCGCTTCGGGTGGAAAAACCCGTGGTCGTCTTGGCTCGTCATCACTCATAAGTGATGAATGCCTCAAAAGTTACGGAAAATCAAGAAATATCCTTAGTAAAGGCCGCCGGTGCCTGTGAAATCCCCGTTTTCTGCGGGGTTTTGGTCTTGTACGGGCGGATAATCCGGGGCGGGGTAAACCGGCTGGGCACCTTCCGGGGCTGGCTGACCACGACTGAAACTGGTCATGGAATCATCATCTGGCGTCACCGGGTAAGTAGTGACGGATGGATTTTGTTGCTGGCCATAGGGATCGGCATAGGTTGGCTGCGCACCGGTTTCGGTGGTCACGCCATAGACATCCGAAGCATAAGGATCCTGCGCGGCTTCACCGCCAATCACGCTGGTATCGAGAACGTAATCATCAAGATTGGGTTCAGTGCCGGCAACAAATGCTTCCCAGATAACATGCTTGTCACCTGGCATGGCGGCGCGCCCGGTATCGGCATTGATGCGGACATTCTTGACGCCGGGTGGAACGCGGAATGGCATGGGTGGCGTATCTTTTAAGGCTTCGCCCATGAACTCACCGAACACGGGGGCGGCTGTCGATGCGCCAGTCTCGCGCTTGCCGAGCGATTTGGGATCATCGAATCCAACGAACACCCCAACGACAAGGTCGGGGGAGAATCCCACGAACCAAGTATCTTTCGATTTGTTTGTCGTGCCCGCTGTGCCAGCGAGCCGGCGTTCCAGCTTGGCGAGCTTTGCCGCCGTCCCGCGTTGTACGACACCTGC
>CAZUYV010000349.1:0-1788 GCA_964624435.1 uncultured Micavibrio sp.
TAGACGCACTACCTTGAGGTGGTAGCGGGGCAACCCGTGGAAGTTCGAGTCTTCTCGACCGCACCAGACCCTTTCCCAATCACTTGACGCACCAAGACTATTCTTAGGTGCGGGAAAAGCTGGAATCGAATTTTCAGTTGGCATTGCCGCGCGGCACATGCGCGTTCGATCTAAATTCCGCTTTGCGCCAGAAGTTGACCTCAAATTGCTTGGACCTGGACTGCTAGGGCGATGCCCGGCTTTTATTGCTTCGCCTTCCGATCCACGACCTCACCGTCCTGGTCGTAGTCGAGCACGCCAGACAAGGGGGCGAGGCGAGTGAGCGGTGCTCCGGCGTAGTTCGGGGGAGCTGACATGGCGCGATATTCGGCGGGCGTGTGGGGTATGTCGTGTAATGGTTGCGGCAGCGGTGTCGATGGATCAGCCGGCCGGAGGCCAATGGGACCGAGAGGTCGGTTCTACTCCCCGTCACAACCTTTGCCAGTTCAGGTATTTCGGTCGGCTGGGATCGTAGAATGTAGCGCGGCCGAGCTTTGTTCCGACAGATGCCGCGTTTCATACTCCCGGACAAAGTCGGCTACGACCTGGGGCTTAACGTCCTTTGAGTAAGCCACATTGATTATCTTCGCTGCTTCATGAAGTAGAGAAACGCGACCCCGATCGACAATCCGGCTCGAGAGCGTCTCATAAAATGGCATGACACGCAGTGTGAGATCGGTGGAGATCCAGCTCGTGGCTTGAATATCCTTGTGAAAATCGCCAATGCCGATGTCTGCAAAATCGAACAGGCCCGAGAGGGTCTTGTTTTTAAAATCAAACGCCATGTTTTTGCCATGGGCGTCGAAGTGACCAATCACGTCATCGGATTCGCTCGGTTCGATCGCGTCGAAACGGGCCATTATTTCGCGGATGTGCGGATGGATGTGAGACGGAACCAATGGTTCGACGATTGCAATGATTTCAAATGACGGCTTCCATCTTTGCCGCCTCTCAAGTTGAAGTGCCGATTTTGCCTCATCTATAGAGGTCGAATGCATCCGGGCAAAAAATAACGCCAGCGTCCGAGCCAAGGCATCGCGTTCCGCGTCTGTCAGTTTTTGATATGCTTGTGGCGTTAGGGCCTCGCCAGGAATTTTTGGGTGACAGGAATAAAAACACTTGCCGTTGTGGGTGGTCAGTTCCGGTACTCGTAGCCCGAGACCTTCCCCGAAATATGCAAGGGTGCGGGCCTCTTTCTCAAGTTGCTGCGCGCCATATTCGTGTCGAGGAAACTTGAATATCCACGCATCGTTTACGTCTGCTACTATGCAGTCTCGTCCGTGAAGAACCAGGTTGATGCTGTGCCGCTCTTCGCTTGCCAAGTGGCGCCGCACGATAGGTTCGATTTGCGCTCGATGATTTTCAAGGATGCGATACTTGGGCGGGCGGAGAATGTTTCTAACGCGGCGCTTCGCGAATCGTAGTGCGTTCAATCCTGCGTTTCGATCAATGCCAACGCCCGCAAACTCTAACCCGATCGGAATCCAGACTATTGCGCCGAGGGTCATGAGAAGTGCGCAAAGACTTGCAATCCCCCATCCCAGAGTGGATCCAAGTTGACGCCACGTCATCGCGGTCAATATAGACCCTGCAATTCCGGTCAGACCCAGCAATGCGGAACTGATCGTAGCGCGCATGTATTGCTTCTGGTCTCTGAAACTCCGCCTGCTATAGCCAGAAAGATTGGGTTGTCACAGTACTGTCATATTTCAGCCTTAACGCAACAATGCGTCGCATCCGCAAAACCAA
>CAZUYV010000350.1:0-1760 GCA_964624435.1 uncultured Micavibrio sp.
TGATCTTCACATCCGGGTTCATCACGAAATCCTGTTCCAGCAGAACGATTTCTTCGTAGAACTTGCGAACGCGGCCTTCGAGCATCTTTTCAACGATCTCCGGCTTCTTGCCTTCGGAAAGAGCTTGCTCGCGCAGAACGTTCTTTTCGCGTTCCAGAACGGAAGCATCAACATCTTCACGTTTCAGGAATTGCGGGAACGCAGCGGCGGCATGCATCGCGATCTGTTTGCCAAGGGCTTCCAGTTTCGCTTTGTCGCCTGTGGATTCGAGGGCGATCAGAACGCCGATCTTACCGAGGTTTGGCGCAACCGCATTGTGCATGTAACCGACAACCACGCCGTCATTGACGGAGAGTTTGGCCATGCGGCGGATTGCCATGTGCTCGCCGATCTTGGCGATCTTGTCTGTCAGGTTCTCGGAAACTGGCTTGCCACCGATATCTGCTGTCAAAAGCGCGTCGATGCTGTCCACTTTGGCAGCAGCGTCCGTTACGGAACGCACGAATGTCTGGAATTCTTCGTTACGGGCAACAAAGTCCGTTTCGGAGTTCACTTCGACAACAACGCCGGTCTTGCCGGATGTCGCGATAGACACAAGACCTTCAGCCGCTGTGCGGGAAGATTTCTTCGCGGCCTTGGCCAGACCTTTGGTGCGGAGCCAGTCGGTCGCGGCTTCGATATCACCATTATTTTCAACGAGCGCGTTCTTGGCATCCATCATGCCTGCACCGGTTGATTCACGAAGTTGTTTAACCATGGATGCTGTAATTTCAGCCATTTTATTTTCCTTCTTAAATTCTATAGAGAAAGTCCCGGCTTTCGCCGGGACATAATGTAGGGGATTAACCTGCGCTGGCAACCTTGGCTGGCGCTTCGGCTTCGGCGGCTGCGGCTTCGCCTGGCAATGTCACATTGACATCAACAGCGGCGCCGACATCCTTACCGGTTTTGCCGATTTCGGCCTGAATACCATCGAGAATGGCTTCACCGACGAGGTCGCAGTAAAGTTCGATGGCGCGCAAGGCGTCATCATTGCCAGGGATCGGGTAATTGATGCCGAGCGGCGAAGAATTGGAATCCAGGATCGCGAAAACAGGAATGCCAAGCTTGTTGGCTTCTTCAACGGCGATGTCGTCCTTGTTGACGTCGATGATGAACATCGCATCAGGTTGACCGCCCATTTCCTTGATACCGCCAAGGGAAAGTTCCAGCTTGTCGCGCTCGCGCGTCATCATCAGGACTTCTTTCTTGGTCAATCCTTGTGGATTCGCCAAAAAACCTTCCAGTTCGCGCAGACGGTTAATGGACAGGGTGATTGTCTTCCAGTTGGTCATCATGCCGCCGAGCCAGCGGTGGTTCACGTAGTACTGACCGCAGCGTTTTGCTGTCTCAGCAACTTTTTCCTGTGCCTGACGTTTTGTTCCAACGAACAGAACGCGGCCGCCATTGGCGACGATATCGCGAAGGGCTTTCAGCGATGTGTTCAGCATAGGAACGGTTTGTTGCAGGTCGAGAATGTGGATGCCGTTACGCACACCGAAAATGAACGGGCGCATTTGTGGGTTCCAGCGACGTGTGTGGTGTCCGAAATGTACGCCTGCTTCAAGCAATTGGCGCATAGTGAATGATGGCATAGCCATGTGATGGTTCTCCTTTTTAGATCCGGTTATTTCCTCTGCAGGCTTTGTTTTCAAGGACTTAGCCTTCAAAACACCGTTAAGGATGCCTGCATGTGAATTTAGTCTGGGCGTTATATGCCC
>CAZUYV010000351.1:0-1757 GCA_964624435.1 uncultured Micavibrio sp.
CTGCTTGCAGGATAAGCGGCCAGTGCTCGCTGAGGATGGAAAGGAAATCGACGCTTATCTGCCATTGCTGCGCGAATTTATCGCGGTCTATGATATGCGGCAAATTACGCAGATCGAGATCTTCGGTATAGACCTGATCCATCAAACGGCCCAGGGCCGAGGCCAGCATCATATCCTGTTCGAGTCCGCGGCTATATCCATCACGCGCAGCAATCAGGCGCGTTAAAAGAAATTGGCGGCGGAGCGGGGCGAGCGAAGGCGGCAGGGATAACTCATCCTCCATCCCGGCCAGCAGCAGGGATAATTCTTCTTCGTCTACATCGCCGATGGGATGAAGGCGGGGGAGGAGGAGCGGTTTGCCCTCGCTGATTTTCAGGAACGCCTCCCGCAAGGATCGACAGGCACGGCGTGTGGGCAGCAAAACCTGAAACCCGGCCAGCGCCAGCGGATCGTCGCCCGCCATTTGCATGATGCCAAGGGCCAGCGAATCAACGAAGGAGACACCGGCGGGAATGGTGTAGAGACAGGGTTTATCGTGCCAGTGAAGGCTCATCCCGCCAGTCCTTTCCTATAAGCGTCATCGACACGCAGCAATTCTTCGGGGGTGCTGATATGGTGCCAGGCACCGCTATGGGCAAGGCCGAACAGGCGGCCATTTTGCTGCGCCTTGTCCATCAGCGAAAGAAACGAAAATGCGCCATCGGGCGATCCTTCAAAAAGGCGGGGATGCACAATCCGCACACCCGCAAACATGTAATCACCTGATTTATCGAGCGCACGGATGGCATGACCATCAGTCCGCAACGTATAATCCCCCACGCCATTCGTCAGGGTCATGCCATTTACTGGTTGCAACAAAAGCAGCATATCCATTGTTGTTGGGTCCCAAACCTTCGCAAGACGGGACAGGGCGGCAGCGCCTTCCCCTTCATCCCACAAGGCATCGCCATTGATCAGGTAAAACGGCTCACCGGCAAAATGCTGCAGGGCTTTTTTAACCCCGCCGCCCGTCTCCAGCAGTTCAGATTCAGGCGATAAAATGATGCGTGGTTCCTGCACATTTTTCAGATGGTCGGCCAATACATCGCCAAGGTGATGGAGGTTGACAACAACCTCTTCCACGCCCTCTGCTGCAAGCTTGGCTAATGTGCGTTTGATGATGCTGATCCCGCCCACTTCGACCATGGGCTTGGGCACTGTGTCGGTATAGGGGCGAAGGCGTGTGCCTTTACCGGCGGCGAGGATAAAGGCCTTGAAAGGGTTAGCCATCGATCTGTATCCCCCGCTTCTGATCGCCGCTGATGGTGATTTCTATGCTGCGGGCCTTGCGTGGTGTATGGGGGCCGAGACGTTGCGGCCATTCCGCGAGGATCATACCGCTGCCCAGCGCCTCTTCCCAGCCAATTTCAAAAATCTCATCGGGATGCTGCAACCGGTATAAATCAAAATGCCACAGCGGGCCTTTGGGTGTGTCATAGGTCTGGACCAGCGTAAAGGTCGGGCTTGGTACTTCGGCGTCGCTACCGATGAGCGATTGAATGAAGGCGCGCGCAAAAAAACTCTTCCCAGCGCCCAGCGGACCGCTAAGTAGGAATATCTCCTTTCCCTTACAAGACGCCGCGATAGAGGCGGCAATCTGGCGGGTTTCTTCTTCGCTGTGGCTTTGAAAAAAGGGCATAAAACCTTATAGCCTCCGGGCGGCCCAATATCACGGGGGATTTCTCAAAAATCGTGGTTTTGCCCGGAAAATCGTGCCA
>CAZUYV010000352.1:0-1753 GCA_964624435.1 uncultured Micavibrio sp.
CGAGGAGGACAGATGTGCCCGTTCCACCTGACGAAATTTTCCCATTTGTGCCGATCGTAATGTCACGCGCTGTCATGGCAAGGTCGATATCATCGAGGTTGAAGAGGGCGTTTGTCGTGATGCCGGATGTGTCATCCCATCCTGCAAAGATATTGATATGGCCTGTGCCTGTATTAATCAGATCCTCGTTGATGTTGACATCACGTCCGGCGAGAAGGGTAAGGTTACCGGCGGCGTTTGAATTGCTGTCGGCGCTGGCTGTGATAGTACCATCCTTTGCATACAGGTAAACATTGCCCACCCCTGTGGTGATACCACCAAGATCGATATCATTGCCGAAAACTTGGACGTGATGAGTCTTTGCCGATAGGTCCCAGCTATCTATATCAACATCGCCCGTGCCGTTTGCGCTATCACCGATAATCAAGGTTCCGGCGTTCATATAAGAAAGTTCCGCATCACCCAAATTGAGTGTGCCTGTTCCACCGCCCAGACCGATCGTCGCCGTTGTTGTTACCGGCGTAATGCGCAGTATGCCCTGCGTCTGCAAGGAATTTGCCGTTGTACCTGAAGTAACAACCATATCATCGACATTCAAATGAATGGTGCCTGTTGCACTCGCTCCACCAATGACGCTATTACCGGCGGCGCCGCCTATATATAATCCGGTGCCGGGGCCTGTGGCTTTGATGTTAATGGCGCCGTTTCCGGTCATGGCGATCTGCGAATTCTCCCACAGGACAAGGCCCATATTATCGACAGTATTACCAATACCTTCGATATTGATCGTTCCGGTCGCCGTCGAAATGCTATTGGGATTGACGCTGCCATTAATCGCAATGGCGTGAGCGGAAGACCCGGATGATTCCGTCTTGCCGTTGATTGTTATATTACCGCTTGTGGTGTTGATCGATGCTCCATCGCGGAGATAGACACCGTAAGAAACCGCCGATCCCTTGGTGTCGCCAGAGAGAGTAATGTTGCCGGTTCCTGTAGAAATATTCGATTGTTTAATTTCAACGGCAGAATAGTTTGACGCATAGGCATAGGTTGTCGCAGGGGCCGTTCCGCCGCCGCCGATCAAATACCCGTTATTCGTCGTGATGTTGGAACCATAGATATAAACACCGCCATTCTGGTCGGCATCACGATCAGAATTAAGAATGACGTTCAATGTTCCTGTCGTGGCTGTAATATGACTGTTGGTATCCAGCCAGACCTCATAGTCGGATCTCAGGTCGAGCAGCGCCGTTCCGGCGACGCTCTTCTTGAACGCCGCGTTTGCATATAGTTCTGCATTATCGATTGTTGCCGTATCCTTATCGATGGCATGGGCGAGGAAGTTACCTGTGCCAAGATTGACGGCGTAATCCACACCGCCTGTCGCATCCGTGTCTTGGAACCTGATGTCATTGCCATAGAGTTCAACATTGAATGTTTTACTGGACAGGTCCCAGCTATCGACGATCATGTCTCCATAGCTTGCCCCGGAGGAATCACCGATGATCAGAGTGCTGGTATTAAATGCCGCCAGTTCGAAATCTTCAAAATTGAGACCAGTGCTGGCAAAACCGAGATTGATATTAGTAGAGGCGGTACGCGGCTTGACAATAGCCGTTGCCGACGTCTGGATATTGGCGCTGCCACTGCTCAGGTTGATTGTATCAACATTGAATGTGAGATTGCCAGCGGCCGTGGCTCCGCCAAAGATATTGGTGGTGCCACTGGTAGTGATATCCCTGTTTCCTGAAAT
>CAZUYV010000353.1:0-1738 GCA_964624435.1 uncultured Micavibrio sp.
TTCGATTTTGCGCGCGGCGTTGTCCATGGCTGTATCCTTAAAAACATGTCGGGGAGATGGGACAATTGACCATAGATACGGGGGCAACTCAAGCCCCGCACATTTTGCAGGTTGAAAAATACGTATAAACGCACAGACTATGGTTGAAGATGAAAAATGTACTAACCGCATTCATTTCCCTGTTCCTCCTGTCCTGCGCCCCGTCCACGCAGTCCCCGCCCGTTTCGACGGAGGAAGCGCTGGTCGAAATCCGCCTGCAAAAGGAAATCGCGGTACGCGAAAGGATGGAGCAGTTGAAACGGCTCTACCGCGTGGGATTGCCGATACAGGCGGCAAATGCTCCCTTGTGCGGTAACAAGGTCTGGCCGCATCACGGCATGATGCTGGAAAGCCTGTCGAGCGTGCCGGAAAAATTCAAGGATGCGATGAGCATTTTCTATGGTCTTCAAAACCAGTTGACCGCCGCCTATATCACGCAAGGCTCCCCCGCCGATGGAAAGATCCAGTCCGGCGATCTGATTGTGAAGGCAAACGGTGTCTCCATTCCGTCCGGTACACGCGGGAAGAAAGTCTTCCTCGAAACTATCTGGAAAGACGGTCGCGATGTGACCTTGCCGATAACCCTCACCATCGAACGCGGCCGCAAACGGGCGCGTCAGGATGTTGTGATTCATCCTGTTGCCGGATGCGCGTCAATGCCGGGGTTGGAAGAAGATGATGAAGTCAATGCCTATGCCGACGGGCTCAATGTGATATTTTCCAGCGGCATGATGCGTGATGCGCGAGATGATAATATGCTGGCTGCTGTTTACGGACATGAACTGGCGCACAATGCGCGCCTCCATAATGAGGCAAGAACCGTCAATGTCCTTTTGTCACAACTCGGTTCCATCATCATCGCGGCAGGAACGAGCATGGATTTTTCCGATGTTCTCGGCGATCTGGCAGGCAACGCATTTTCACAGGATTTTGAAACGGAGGCTGATTATGTCGGCCTCTACATGATGGCGCGCGCCGGATATGATCCTGTGCAGGGTATGAATTTCGCGCGGCGCCTTGGGGCATTAAATCCCGATGCTATTCATATCCTCGGCACGACACATCCATCAACGGCAAAGCGTTTTATCTCCATGCAGAAAACCGCTGCCGAAATCACAAAAAAGAAGGACCGGGGTGAACCGCTCCTTCCGAATGAAAGATGATGTCTCAACGTGAATTCAGTATGTTAGTTACCCTCTGATATTTTTGTAATGTGGCTTATGCCAAAATTATAAGCATAAAGTAAAATTACAATTTGAGTTGACATAAGCTGTTGCAAATATTCATAAATCGTTATCCACTCTTCAGGAACCATTTACGTCCTGCGCCGTTTGTTCTTTGAAGAATAACGCTTTAAGGGGGCCTTCCATGGCTTACATCAAAAAAATCGTCACGCAGGATGAAGAACTGATCGGCATCGCGCGTTTGCATTGGATCTATGCATTGCGCGGGATCATGTGGTTTGCCATTTTCGCGGGTGCAGGATGGTTGTTTCATTTTATAATGACCAAGGCGATGATGTCGCTCGGCTCCGCAACAGACAGCTATGTGATTCCCGCCGTTCTTACGACGATCAGTAATGGTGTCCTGCTCTTTATGATGGGCGGCGGCGCAATGATTTTTTTCCTCTTCGTTTTGAAGGTTCTTGTGACCGAGGTGGGCCTGACAACCCGCCGCATCATCCATAAGGAAGGCCTGG
>CAZUYV010000354.1:0-1729 GCA_964624435.1 uncultured Micavibrio sp.
CGTTCAGGTTCATCACCTGCTGAAACTCATCAGGTTTCAAATGGCCTAGCGGGGCAAGCGTTCCCAACATGGCGGCATTGCCTATAAAAATATCAATCTTGGGAAAATGCTGGTGCAGTGTCGGCCCCAGTTGATCGAGCGCATCGAGTTCGAAGAGATCGAGCGGCATCAAGGTTGCCTTGCCGCCCAGTGTCTTGATTTCATCATCAATTTTTTCAAGGCCGCCGATCGTGCGGGCAATCAACACAACATGTGCGCCAAGACGGGCGAATTCCTTGGCCACCGACGCGCCAATACCACGCGACGCCCCTGTAATGACGGCAGTCTTACCAGAAAGAATTTTATCAGTCATCTATGGATACCAGCATTTTGGCGGTTGCTTTGGCCTTTACCTTTGGCGTAGAGCAGCCCGCGATGTTATCGACCAGTTCAACGGCATAATGGCCGGTGAAACAGGCATCGCAATATTGCGGAAGATCATTGTTGCGTTTGGTTTCGCCGAGCGCCTGATAAAGACCATCGACCGAAATATAGGCAAGACTGTCAACACCGATATGTTCGCGGATCTGTTCAACCGAATATCTATGTGCCATCAATTCTTCTGTCGATGGCGTATCGATACCGTAAAAACAGCTGTGGGTCGTGGGCGGCGATGAAATGCGCATATGCACTTCCTTGGCACCGGCGGCGCGAACCATCTCAACAATCTTGCGCGAGGTCGTGCCGCGCACGATGGAGTCATCCACCAATACCACGATCTTGTCCTTCAGATATCTCTTGTTGGCATTGTGTTTTAGTTTAACGCCAAGGTTCCTGATCTGCGCCGTCGGTTCAATAAAGGTACGTCCGACATAGTGGTTGCGGATAATGCCAAGTTCAAACGGAATACCCGAAGCCTGAGAATAACCAATCGCGGAAGGCACCCCGGAATCAGGCACAGGGACGATGACATCAGCATTGGCCACAGGGCTTTCCTTGGCCAGCACCGCGCCGATATTTTTGCGCATCTCATATACCGACTCCCCTTCCATAAAGGAATCCGGACGGGCGAAATAGATATATTCGAAAATGCAGAACCGGGACGCCGTTTTAGCGAAGGGTTTCAATGTCCGCATACCCTGTTTATCAACGATTACCATTTCACCGGGTTCGATATCGCGGATGAACTCAGCACCGATAATATCGAGCGCGCAGGTTTCAGAGGCAAGGATTTTTGCACCAGCCAGCTGGCCAAGCACCAGCGGGCGAATACCGTAGGGATCGCGCACGCCAATGAGCATGTCATCGGTGACAGCAACAAGGCTGTAAGCGCCCTTGATTTCATTGACTGCATCGATCAGCTTATCAACCGCGCCATCTTTACGCGATGTTGCCATCAAATGAACGATAACTTCGGTATCCGAAGAAGATTGGAACAGCGATCCCTTGTTCACAAGCTCTTCGCGAATGGTCGCGGCATTGGTGAGGTTACCGTTGTGAGCGACGGCAAAACCGCCGAGCGCAAGATCGGCATAGATCGGCTGAACATTGCGAAGCGATGCTTCGCCCGTTGTGGAATAACGATTGTGCCCGATGGCGGCGTAACCCTTCAGGCGTTCAATCACTTTCGCCTTGCTGAAGGTTGCATCGACTAGGCCCATGGCCTTGTGCGTATAAAATTCATTGCCATCGAAGGAAACAATACCGGCGGCTTCTTGTCCGCGGTGCTGAAGGGCGTGAAGACCGAGCG
>CAZUYV010000355.1:0-1720 GCA_964624435.1 uncultured Micavibrio sp.
CTGTCTATCAGGGCACCAATCCCGGTGATGCCGCCGACTGGAGCAAGGTAGGCGTCTACAAGATCACAACACCGATGGGCATCAAGGCCCTCAACTATGCAGGCGGCGATCCCGTCATCGGCACGCAGGAAGGAATTGTCACCCTGTCCCTCGCGGTGAACAAGGACGAGGCCGCACTGTCTCTCGCTGCGATTACAGGGCAGATCGAGCCAAAGTGGAAGAATGAGGTTCAATCGCGTTCCTCGGCCCCATGGGAAATCATGAAATGGGCCGGCATGAACATGATGGTGGTTAGCCTCCCCGTCGTCTCCGGTGATGTCGATGCCTATTGCTTCGTCGTCAATGTCGAGACTGGCGCTTGGACCCGCTACACAGGCTGGGACACGCAATGCCTTGCGCTCTATGACAGTACCGGGTTTTTCGGCACCAGCACGGGCAAGGTCTTCATGATGGAGACGGGCGGCACCGATGATGGCGAAGCCTATACTTGCACTTATGTCGGCCTTCCCGACCACATGAAACTGCCGGGAGTGACCAAGGTCATCCATTCGGCCCGAACAACCGTCAAATCCTCGTTTCCTTCCAACATCAAGATTTCGGCCTCGGTCGATTATCGGGTTGATCTCCCGTCCGCCCCTGATCCCGGCGCCGACTTTTCCAATGGCGGCGAATGGGATGTCAGCCTTTGGGATGTGGGCGTATGGGACGCGACTGGAACAATCACGATTAGCCCGAAATGGTCATCGATCGGCAAGACAGGGTTCATGGTTTCCATGCAGGCGCAGGTGACTTGCGGCTACACACTCTACCCGCAACTCGAATTGGTTGCCTCTGACTTCATCTTCGAACCTGGCGGCGTTTTTGTCTAATGAATGTGCTTTGGGCCGGCATCCAGCACAATGAAATGCGGCGGGCGCTTGTCGAATGGACATCCAGAGAAATCTGGCCCGACAAGCCGCAAAAAGTACTTCCCGACAACAGTATCGAATGGGCGTTTTTGATGGTGAAGACTTGGCCGGCTGCGTCGTCTTCCACGACTGGGAGCGTGACGCCGGGCTGATCGAGATGAGCGCCGCCGCAGTCAACAGGCGATGGCTGGCGCGCAATGTGCTCAACGAGATGTTTGGATATGCCTTTCTCACGGTTGGCGCTCAGATGGCGGTGACGCGGGTTTCAGCGCGTGACGGGCAGAAGCATCTTCACCGCATCTTTCGGGCCTACGGGTTCAAGGAATTGACAATACCGCGTCTCTACGGCCGGGACGAAGACGGCATCCTGTTCATGTTGACGGATGACGATTGGAAGCAGTCGAAGTTTTACAGGCATCCAATAGTTCCAGGAAAACAGGCAGAAAAAAGCGAGAAGGATCAACAAGTTGGGGAAAAGTAAGGCGCCGAAGCCGCCAGATCCACAAGACACCGCATCTGCGTCCACGTCGACCAATATCGGCACGGCCATTGCCAATGCGAATCTCGGCAATGTCAACGAGATCACGCCCGATGGTTCGACGCGAGTACGGCAGACCGGCACGTACAAATATCGCGACCCGTACACCCACAAGGTCTATACCGTCCCAACATTCACGCGCCGCACTCGGCTGTCACCCGAACAGCAGGCGATCAAGGATCAACAGGATGGCGCAAACCTCAACCTGTCAACGCTCGCCAAGGATCAGAGCGGCTTCCTCAACGAGTACATGGCCAAGCCGTTCGACTATGAC
>CAZUYV010000356.1:0-1709 GCA_964624435.1 uncultured Micavibrio sp.
GTCGTGACCCCCTTCTTCTCCGTCGTGGAGACCAGAGAGATGATGGACGGTCAGAGCGCATACCTTTTGAAGCGAAGCAAGTAGGAGTCGTTTCAGGCGGGTAGATAGCGGCTTTTTATCGCCATCTACCCCACTGGATTACCGCCGCCCGGAGCAATAAACCATATATCGCTTCTGACCAGGATACAGTTCAGTTACCGTGAGCAACTCAAAATTTGTGTAAACCGTAGTGTCTAGAAGAAGGCGTATCAGAACCGCGTAATGGTCCGCATCTTCGGTCGTCAGGCATTGTGTGCCAAAGTTATAGCCAAGTTCGAATATCATTGCATCGCTGTGTTCACTCAGTTTTCGGAGGCTCTTGCTGGCGCTTTCGATGCTCTTCCCACCTTGCGCGGCCCACTGAAAAACACTCAATACTAGAGCTACGTCGAAATGATCTCCATCCTGGATCACGTTGTCGAGAACCGCATGCCGCCATTCTGTGTTCACGCCTTCAATCCGGGCGACGGCGCGGCCTAGCTCAACATAGTTTATGTCCGCTTCGGCGGCGGTGACATTGACGCCGGCCTGCGTAAGCCGGAAGGATAAGCCGCCTCCGTTGGCTCCGACATCAATAATCTTGGACTCGGAAACAGTCTTCCCTGTTAGGGTGAGATGCTTAAAAACCCCATCCATGACAGTCTGTGTCTTGCGCCAAAATTCCGTCTTATCTACTGCAGTGCGAACCGTTGAAATCCCAGAAAAGGGCAGCGGATGATAGATGTCGAAGTAGTGCGCCGCCGGGCGTTTCGTGACCGCCGCCACAATCTCGTCCATTGATTGAGCGGACGGTAAAATGGTCTTCCATTCTTGGTCATCTGGCTGATCGGCGTGTTCTGATTTCTGCGTGTTTTGCTTCTTCAAGTCGTCATCCTCGCTATAGATAAAATGAAGGAGATCTTCCTTCATTTCTGCGGGAGACTTATGCGACGAGTCAATCGTTGAATGCAATACGCTCTCGTTCGCCGCCCCAAGATGGGCATCCACCCATTTTGCATGGCCGTCTATGAATTTTTGATCCCACCCACGCTTCAACAGGCGGCTAATCCTCTCAGCGTCATCGATCTCGATCGTAACAAATTTAGCTTCGACGCCCGCTGCCTCGGCTACTTCGGTGAATTCTTTCACCGGTATTTGCCCCGCGAGAAGCCACCTGTCTGAACCCCGCTTCTGCGCCTCATCTATAAAGCACCTGTAAGCATCAACGCGCCATTGGTCATCGCGCTCACGATCTGGCAAATAATCGTCTAAATCTCTGACCTCTAGGTCAGTTTGAGGATCTGCCCGCATCAGGTTCACGAGCGTAGTTTTCCCGGAGCCAGCCGGACCTGTGACGACGTATAGGTGAATCATGACCCAAGCTATATCGACAATTCACAATCTTGTCATTAAACTGACATGTGGGCGCGCCGCTGGGGACAAGGCGCGTTTTTCGCGGTCTGGACGACTAGGCGTCTAGCGGTGCCGGGGAGATCTAAATTTTCGGCTTCATGTTTTAGAGATTTACCCCTTCATTCTTGTAACTAAGGAGAAAACAAAATGGGTATGCGTGATGATCCACACGGGAGGACAGTCGTGATTGTGTCGGCGCGACTGGTCAACGGGAAATACGTCTGCGTCACGGATGTGGATGACACTAACCTCGCCGTCCCCGAGCAAGGCCGTGAAAC
>CAZUYV010000357.1:0-1706 GCA_964624435.1 uncultured Micavibrio sp.
CAAATCATTGCAATCATTGAATCTCTTGACAAAGAAGCCGGATATGCTAAAAATTCCTTAAAAGCTTATGACAAACATTTAAGCTTGACTTTAGAAAACAATTATGTAATGCCTTCCATGGGCTTGAATATTCTGCTGGAAACGGCTCCGGAACAAAAACAAACCGGGATAACCGTCCTAGCCGTTTTGAACAGCCTTGCCGCGAAGCCGGATAATATGTATTCCGGTTCTGTGCGTAAGGCCTTGTACAGTATGTTGAATGTGGGGCTACTAGAAGACGCTAAGACGATCGGATCAGAAATCGTCTCAAGCGTACTGAACAAATATTAAGGAGAATAAGAAATCATGGCACGTCCAGGTCGTCCAAAATTACCAAAACCGAACCTTCATGGTTCGATTGACGCGTTTCTTGACATGCTGACAGCCGAACGCGGCGCAGCAATGAATACACGTCATGCCTACTGGCGCGACCTAGCGGACGTTAGCTTGTTCCTGAAAGAACAACGCAAGTCCGATGTCGATGTTGCCACAACCGCTGACATCAAGGCTTACCTCGACCATTTGTCGAACAAGCAGCACGTCAAAGGCAAAAACACATCACAGATCGCCGTGCGCACCGTTGCGCGCCGCCTCTCCGCCCTGCGTCAGTTCTACCGTTATCTCGTTTCGGAAAACATTCGCAAGGATGATCCGACAACAACAATCGAAAGCCCGAAACAAGGCCGTACATTGCCAAAAACACTGACAGAAGGCGAAGTTTCGCAACTGATCAAAACTGCTATGGCCCAAGGCGGCGCGGACTCTGTTCGTCTCGTCTGCCTGCTCGAAATGCTGTATGCCACTGGCCTGCGCGTTTCTGAACTGGTTGGCCTGCCGCTCTCCGCGATTAGCGAAGATGCGCAGTTCCTGATGGTTGATGGTAAGGGCGGACGTGAGCGTATGGTTCCATTGTCGGACCCAGCTCAAAAAGCCCTGAAAGAATACAACGCACTCCGTCCACAATTCATCGGTACGGAAAATCGCGCTGCCCAAGAAAAATGGTTATTCCCATCCCGCACATCGGAATCGGGTCACCTGACACGTCAGCGTTTTGCGCAGTTGCTCAAAGACCTGTCTCGCGCTGCGGATATCGATGAAGAACGCGTATCGCCGCACATCCTGCGTCACGCTTTCGCAACGCACCTTCTGTCCCGTGGCGCCGATTTGCGCTCGGTTCAAAAAATGCTGGGCCATGCCGACATCGCGACAACTCAGATCTACACCCATATCGTTGGTGGCGGTCTGAAGAAGACAGTCGAAGAAAAACACCCTATGGGTAAAAAGGCCGCCCGCTAATCAGGCGCTTTTAAAAAATACGAAAAGACAGGCTCCAACTCGTGCCTGTCTTTTTCACATTAAGGAGTAAAAAATGTCTGAAGCAGAAATGATTGGCGGGATCGCCGCATCCATGAACAAAGCATCGCGCGCATTGGAAACGACACACGACTATCGTCAGGTAAAAAGAAGCAACCCAAGTGACACAGCCGGTGCCGAAGCCGCCCGTGCAAGGGCGCAAGCAACCACCCCGACCGAACCTGCACCACGCTAGGGAGTAAGTTATGAGCGACGATAAAACATTGAGTGAGCGGTTTGATGCTCTGAGAGCAGAAGGCCTTCTCCATACGGGTTCTACGATCATTCCGGGTGCCGAAGGCAATGTGAGCGAC
>CAZUYV010000358.1:0-1689 GCA_964624435.1 uncultured Micavibrio sp.
ATGGGGTCAATTTATGCCACATCTTTGCGGCTGTTTAAAGGCGCAAAAAGACCTTAGTTATGTCTTGAAAGCGGCGTGCTTGGTGATTGGTCCCTCGGCACGTCCATGAATGAACTGCTCGACATACGGATTGCCTGAATGATCGAGGTCGCCCACCTTGCCATACCAGATGATCTTGCCTTCATAGATCATCGCGACATGGTCGGCGATCTTACGGGCAGATGCCATGTCATGGGTGATGGACAGGGCGGTGGCGCCAAGATCCTTCACGCAATCGACGATCAAATCGTTGATGACATCGGCCATGATCGGGTCGAGGCCGGTTGTCGGTTCATCAAAGAAGATCACCTCGGGGTTGGTGGCGATGGCACGGGCTAGGGCCACGCGTTTTTGCATCCCGCCCGAAAGTTCTGCCGGGTAGAGATTGCCAACGCTAGCGGCCAGGCCGACCTGCGCCAGTTTCTTGATGGCGATATCGTGGGCTTCATCGACATCCATTTTACGGCCATGGATCAGGCCAAAGGCAACGTTCTGCCAGACGCGTAAGGAGTCGAAGAGAGCAGCACCTTGAAACAGCATGCCGAACTTACCCATCAGCTCGTCGCGCTCGCGGCCATGTACATGGGTTGTGTCCTTGCCATCAATTTCCACGGTGCCAGCGTCGGGGCGGATCAGGCCAAGAATGCATTTCAGGGTAACGGATTTACCGGAACCGGAACCGCCGATGATAACAAGCGACTCTCCAGGATTGACGGTCAGGTTGACACCATCAAGAACCTTTTTGGTACCAAAGGACTTCTTGATATCGCGCATGGCGATTTTCGGTGTGACGGCCATTTGCGTTGTGGCGTTCATGAGAAGAAAACCTTGGTGATAAGGAAGTTGAAAACAAGGATGAGGATAGAGGCGGATACAACAGCATAGGTGGTTGCGGCTCCAACGCCCTGTGCACCGCGTCCGGAATTAAAGCCGTGATAGCATCCCATCATGGTGACGAGGAAGCCGAACACACCCGCCTTTACAAGGCCGGAAATAACATCCATCGGCTCCATGATCTTCCATGTCTGGGTCAGGTAACTGCCTTCGGAAAAACCCAGCGTGTAAATGCTGACAAGGTAGCCACCATACACACCAATAATATCGGCAATCAGCACGAGGATAGGCAGCATCAATGTCCCGGCAATAATGCGCGGAACGATCAGATATTTAAACGGATTGACTGAAAGTGTGGTCAGCGCATCGATCTGTTCTGTCACGCGCATCGTGCCAATCTCGGCGGCAATCGACGCACCAATACGGCCCGCGACCATGAGGCCCGCGAGTACGGGTGCCAGTTCACGTGTGATGGACAAGACAACCACACCGGCGATCGCGCTCTCGGCATTGAAACGGGCAAAGCCCGTATAGGATTGCAAGGCCAGAACCATCCCGGTGAAAATCGCGGTCATGCCGACGACAGGCAGGGAGTAGTAACCGATATCGATGAATTGTTTGATCAGGAGTTTGGGGTACCAGGGCGGTGTGAAGCAACTCGCCACGGCCTTGGCCACGAATAAAGAAAGTGCACCGATGGATTGGAAGAAGGCGAGGATGCTGGCACCGATGGCCTGACAAATATTGATGGGAATGGACATGGCGGGCGAAAGTTTGGCCGCGCCGGATACCTGCGTTTGATTGTCCATATGTAAA
>CAZUYV010000359.1:0-1676 GCA_964624435.1 uncultured Micavibrio sp.
ATCTGCAGTCATTGCCCCAGCACCTGCCATCACAACGGAAGGCGTGAAAGCAAAAATCCAGCAGGTCATACCCGGCCAGCAAGGTGTGGTGAAGGATGAAGAATCCGGTTTTGCGATCCTGCCAGCACCAAAAGGATTCAAAGGTTTTTCCGAAGGCCAGTCCAACGAATAAAAGTATTTCTGTTATAATCCCTCTTTAAAAAGCCGGAGGCTTTCTTGATCCGCGCGTTGTGGTTTTTTGTTCAATTGTCGGTCGTAGCTGCTGCTGCGATCTGGATTTCCACGCAACAGGGTGCGGTCGATATTGCATGGCGTGATTACACGCTCTCGGTACAGCTTGGCGTGTTCCTGCTGGCATTTGTCTTCCTCGTTATTTTCCTGATGGCGGTGTTTAGTCTGGTCGGTTTCTTTGTTGACCTGCCCAACCGCTACAAGCGGTTCCGCGGCACCAAGGCGCGGGAGAGGGGATATCAATCCCTGACGCGTGGTTTCGTCGCCATCGCGGCGGGTGATGCCAAGAAGGCCACACAATATGCCAAGGAAGTGCGTTACCTCATCCCGCATGAAACAGGATTGCCATTGTTGCTGGAAGCGCAGGCCGCTCGTTTGCGCGGCGAAGACGAAGTTGCCCGCCATTCGTTTGAAGAATTGTTGAAAGATAAAGATGCCGCGTTCTTTGGTATTCGTGGCCTGCTGAAATCGTCCCTCGATGCCGGTGATACAATTGCCGCATTGGAATATGCCCGCACGGCGCAGGCGCAAAACCCGAAACAGCCATGGATCGTTAAATCGGTTTATGATCTCGAAATCAAAAACCATCAATGGCGTCCAGCCCATGAAACCCTGAACAAAATCCGCAAATTCAAGGCAATGGAAGCCCCGCAGATTGTCAGTGATGAAATCGCCCTGCTTTTGCTGCTCGCCGATGAAGATGCCGCAGAGGGGCGTGATGTCGAAGCATTGAAACACGCCGAGCAGGCGGTCAAACTTAATCCGGGTTTTGTTCCGGCCGTGACGCATCTGGCAGACCTTTACTGGACCAAAGACAAGAAAGGCAAGATTGCCGGAATTGTTGAACGTGCGTGGAAAATCAATCCGCATCCTGATCTTGCCGTGTGGTGGGACAAGGTTGCCCCGGCGAATAAATCCGATGATACGCTACGCCGCCTGCGCTGGCATGAACGTCTGGTGGCCTTGCAACCGACCAGCACTGATGGGCAGATCGCGGCCGCTATGGTGGCGATGGAAGATGGGCTGTGGGGTGAAGCCAGAGCGCATCTCGATGCCGCGCAGGCCATTCGTTCCTCTGCACAGATCTATCGCTTGCGTGCAAAGCTGGAAGAAAACAGTACACATGATCAGCGCCGTGCAAAAGAATTACTGGAAATGGCCGGGGATGCCGCGCCGGACCCTGTCTGGTACTGCACACAGACGGGTATAGTTTATAGCGAATGGTCACCCATTGCCCTGCCACATGGGTCGTTCAACACGATTGTCTGGGGCCATCCGGTCGTCAGCGCCAATCAAAACCAGATTGGCCGCGATTGGAAAGATCCTCTCATGATTGAGGCTATCTAAACCCGCATTAATTTGAGAACGGCAAAGCCACCGAGGAATCCGCCAACATGTGCGGCCCAGGCAATCATGCTGCCATCTGGGCCCCCCATCATGCCAAA
>CAZUYV010000360.1:0-1674 GCA_964624435.1 uncultured Micavibrio sp.
CCGCAATCGCGCAGCGCGCGCGTCCAGAAACGCGAATAAAGAAGGTGCAGCACGGCGTGTTCAACACCGCCGATATATTGGTCCACCGCGCCCCAGTAATCGGTGGCCTTTTTCGAGAAGGCCTCAGCATCGTTGCGGGCATCGAGATAGCGGAGGTAATACCAGCTGGAATCCACGAATGTGTCCATCGTGTCGGTTTCACGCAAAGCCTTGCCGTTACATTTCGGACAGGTTGTGTGTTTCCATGTCGGGTGACGATCCAGCGGATTGCCCGGCGAGTCATAGTTGATGTCGTAGGGCAGTTCGACAGGCAGTTGATCTTGCGGAACGGGAACAATGCCGCAGCTGTCGCAATGAACGAGTGGAATGGGGCAGCCCCAATAGCGTTGACGCACCGCGCCCCAATCACGCAGGCGGTAATTGGTCACGCCCTTCCCGCGGCCAAGGCTTTCCAGTTTTTTGATAGCGGCGGATTTTGCTTCGTCAACGGATTTTCCATCGAGGAATTCCGAATTCATCGCAATGCCGGGGCCAGTGTATGGGAGATCTGAAGAACCATCGGCGGCCTTCACCACTGGAATGACCGGCAGATTGTATTTTGTCGCGAATTCAAAGTCGCGTTCGTCATGCGCCGGGCAGCCGAAGATTGCGCCCGTGCCGTAATCCATCAGGATAAAGTTGGCAAGGTAAACGGGAAGTTTTTTGCCTTCGATGAATGGGTGGTCAACAAAGTGGCCTGTGTTGAAACCGATTTTTTCCGCCTGCTCAATCGCAGCTTCGGATGTTCCGCCCGCCTGACACTCTTTGATGAAGGCATCAAAGCCTTCTTTATCGCCAGCGAGTTGTTTGGCCAGCGGATGATCAAACGCCAATCCAACGAAGCTTGCGCCGAACAAAGTGTCGGGACGTGTTGTATAAACTTCGATCTGTCCGTCTGTTGATACCAGATTAAAGGTGAATTGCGCGCCTTGCGATTTGCCGATCCAGTTTTCCTGCATCAGGCGCACTTTTTCCGGCCAGCGATCGAGCGTCTTAATACCCTCAATCAAATCCTCGGCATATTTGGTGATGCGGAAGAACCATTGATTGAGCTTGCGACGCTCCACCAGTGCGCCTGTGCGCCACCCTCTTCCATCCACGACCTGTTCGTTGGCAAGAACGGTGTTATCGACCGGGTCCCAGTTGACCATGGATTCTTTGCGGTAGGCCAAATCGTTTTTGAACAGATCCAAAAACATCTTCTGCTGATGTTTGTAATATTTCGGATGGCAGGTCGCGACTTCGCGGGACCAGTCAATGGCGAGGCCCATCGTTTCCATCTGGCCTTTCATTTGCGCGATGTTGGAATAGGTCCAGTCGGAAGGGTGTACGTTGCGTTCCATCGCGGCGTTTTCGGCCGGCAGGCCCATGGCATCCCAGCCCATCGGGTTGAGGACGTTAAACCCGCGCGCTTTTTTATAGCGTGCGACAACATCAGAGAGTGTGTAGTTGCGGACGTGGCCAATATGAATGCGGCCCGATGGATAAGGCAGCATCGCAAGGACGTAATATTTTTCTTTCGAAGAATCTTCCGTCACCTCAAAGGATTTCTGGTCCTTCCAGGCCTTTTGCCACTTGGTTTCGGTTTCCTTGATATTGTACCGGCTGTTCATTGCCACTCTCTATTATATATGC
>CAZUYV010000361.1:0-1406 GCA_964624435.1 uncultured Micavibrio sp.
AAAGCCTTGGCTACCTGCCCGGTGACATGCATGAGAAGATGGCCCCTTACCTGCGCCCTCTTTACGACGCGCTTGGTGATCGCCTCGGCGGCAAGAAAGTGCGACAATATATGGATGATGGCACCATCGAAATCGCCCCAGTCGGCTTCATGCGCGGCCGCACGCTGAACAACGCCTTTATCGTGATCGACGAAGCCCAGAACTGCACCTACGGTCAGCTCAAGATGCTGCTCTCCCGTCTTGGCTGGCACTCGACGATGGTTGTTACGGGCGACCCCGGCCAATCCGATCTCCTGCCGGGCGTTTCTGGCCTTGAAGATGTCTCTGAAAAATTTGAAGCACTGCCGAATATCGCCGTTGTCCGCCTCAATCAGGCCGACATTGTGCGCCATCCGCTGGTTGCCGAAATGTTAGAAGTTTTATAAGTAGTCTCTTCGTTCTCATAAGTCCTCCAATGTGTGAGAAGAGCGCCGGTTTTGAACTCCGGCGCTCTTTTTTCTGGGTAAGCCTATATGGACAAGCGGAAAGCGGCATTGTAGAAATAACCTATGAAAATCCCTGTTAAACGCATCCTCATTGTCTCGCTGATCACCTGCATCGGCCTTGCCCTCACCTTCCTCTGGGTCAAAACCGGTGACCAGAAACTGGCCGATGTGCCGCAGCAATTAATCCCCGTTACCCAAGACACCTTTGCCGGGCCTTTTACCCTGACGGATACGAATGGCGCAACCGCCACTGAAAAGTCATGGCCCGATAAATACAAGCTGATCTATTTCGGATTCACTTATTGCCCTGCCATCTGCCCGACAGAATTGCAAAAGCTCGCCTATGCTCTCAACACACTTGGCGACAAGGCCGCCGTGATCCAGCCCCTCTTTGTCACGGTTGACCCGGAACGAGATAACCAGGCAAAGATGAAAGAGTATGTGGCGATGTTCCATCCGAACCTGGTGGGTCTTACTGGAACGCCGGATGAAGTGAAGCAAGCCTTAAAGAGTTTCAAGATTTACGCTTCCAAAGTACAGGAACCCGGCATGAGTGATTATACGATGGACCATTCATCCTTCATCTACTTCATCGCCCCCGATGGCCGCTTGTTACGTATCTACAAATCCGAAGATACGGCAGAAGTGATTGCAACGAGTGTGCAACAGTGGCTGGAACAAGAACAATTGCGATAATAGATGTTGCTGTTTTCCTACAGTGATATGTTTTTGTGCGTTGCATAAAGATTTTTACTAGGTGCATTTATTATTGTTCGCTAAACTTCCTATAGATCGCCTGGGGAAGCGGTCCTTCCTACGTACAATCATCCAGTCAGGTCTTCAGGAGAACTTCATGAAAAATATTTTGCGTGTATCACTATTGTCCGCCGTGTGTGTTGGTGCCTTTACTGCGAATGCGAA
>CAZUYV010000361.1:1416-1673 GCA_964624435.1 uncultured Micavibrio sp.
TGCCGCAGGATTTTATATTCAGGAACAATCCGTTCGTGGATTGGGATCAGCCTTCTCCGGTTCTACAACCAACCTTGAAGATGCCAGTACGATTTATTTCAACCCGGCTGGTATGACGAAACTGGAAGGCTTGCAATTGCAAGCTGGTGTCAATCTCCTGATGCCGCAAGCCAAAGTGGAAGATAACGGCACAACGTCCGGCACGTCCGGTGGCCGCCCTCTCGGTGGACCTAGTTCAAACCCGTATAGCCCAACAC
>CAZUYV010000362.1:0-1667 GCA_964624435.1 uncultured Micavibrio sp.
CCGTTCCACCAGTTCGATATTCAACCGAAAATCAACTAATCAAAAACCCCGCCAATCGGCGGGGTTTTCTTTGGTTATCGCGGAAAACTTGCGAAGCGGTGAAATTCCTGCTTTCTTCAATCCATGACCCAAAGCCAGTCTGACCAGCTGTTCGAAGAAGCCCTGCGTGCCCGCACCCGTGTCTATCAGGCGGGCGAGGCCACGCCGTTGCAGGAAATCGCCAATCATGATGGCGATTACCGCCTGTTCGTCAAACGCGAAGATCTTGGACCCATCAATGCCTATAAATGGCGCGGCGCGTATAACGCCGTTTCCGTTCACCATGAAAAAACAGGCTGCAAGACCGTGGTCGCGGCATCCGCCGGAAACCATGCGCAGGGCGTGGCGCTCGCCGTTAAAAAACTCGGCCTGTCTGCCAAGATTTTCATGCCGTTATCAGCCCCGATGATGAAGCAGGATTCCGTGCGCCGTCACGGCGGGGACAATGTTGAAATTATCCTGCACGGCGATTCTTATAATGAATCCGCAGCAGAAGCCAAAAAATACGTCGAGAAGCACAAGAGCGTTTATATCCACCCGTTCGATGATCTCTATACCGTTGCGGGGCAGGCCACGATTGCCGATGAGATCATGTTATCCGGTTCTGGCCCATTCGATTACGCCTTCGTCCAGATTGGTGGTGGCGGCATGGCTGCGGCGGTTTCTGCCTGGCTCAAACTCCACAATCCCAATATCAAAATCATCGGTGTTGAAGGTGTTGATCAAGCATCGATGAAAGCCTCCGTAGAGGCTGGTCACCCAGTCACCTTAAATAGTGTCGATACGTTCTGCGATGGCACGGCCGTGACACGCCCCGGCGATTTCACATTCGAGATTTGCCGCAAGCATATCGATGCCTATATCACTGTTACCAATGAGGAAGTATCCGGCGCCATTCAGCGCATGTGGGATGCGGGCCGCGTGGTGCCAGAACCATCGGGCGCGATGGGACTTGCGGGCTTACTGCAATATGCGAATAACTATGCCACCGAGGTGAAGGGCAAAAAATTGCTCTGCATCATCACCGGCACCAATATGGATTTTTCCAAGCTAAGCCAGATCGCCCAACGTTCCGCCATTGGGTCGCATGGACGGCGTTATTTGCGTTTCCGCATTGGAGAAGAAAAAGGCGGCATGCTTGCCCTGCTTGATAAACATTTTAAAGACATTAGCGTTTCCGAATTTCTTTACGGCAAAATCCATGAGAACGAGGCCTGGCCCGTCATCGCGTTGGAAGCGGAACCGAAGCGCATGGAAAAGCTCGACCACGATTTGAAGAAAGCGGGGATGGAGTTTGAGGATGTGACGATGGACCCCGACACACGGTATCGCATTATCAATTACAACCCGGCTTTGTTCAAAGACCCGATCCTGATGCATATTCAGTTCCCGGAACGCAAAGGCGCGCTGCGTGATTTCATGCGCAAGATTTCCGGCGTCGCCAATGTTTGTTATTTCAACTACGCCTATTCTGGCGAAGCGGTCGGTCGCGCCATCATGGGGTTTGAGTTCGACAGTCCGGCCCATAAGGAACAATTTATGGGCATGGTGGATGATTCCATCGTCACCTGCGAAATCGTGGACGAGGCCGCAAGTCGCAGAATTCTGCAGTTTAGCAATTTGTCATT
>CAZUYV010000363.1:0-1666 GCA_964624435.1 uncultured Micavibrio sp.
TGGAACCGGGTGAACGCAACGGAACGGGAGTCACGTTCCTGCCGTCTACGGAAACCTTCACCCATGTTGAATTTGATTTTGACACGCTCGAAGACCGTCTGCGTGAACTTGCCTTCCTCAATTCGGGCGTCAATATTTACCTCACCGACATGCGCGGCGAAGAAAAACGTGAGAGCCATTTTAATTACTCTGGCGGTATCCAGAGTTTCGTTGAGTATCTGGATCGCAACAAGAAGGCTATTATCAAGGCGCCTGTGTCTGTCATTTCTGAACAGAATGGCATCACCGTCGAAGCATCGATGGAATGGACCGATGCGTACCATGAATCCATGCTCTGCTTTACCAACAACATTCCACAGCGGGATGGCGGTACACACTTGCAGGGCTTTCGCAATGCGTTGACCCGCGTTCTAAACGCCTATGCCGAAGAAAAAGGGCAGAGCAAGAAAGAAAAAATCAAGCTTACCGGCGAAGACATGCGCGAAGGTTTGACCTGCGTTTTGTCCGTCAAAGTTCCCGATCCTAAATTCTCCTCGCAAACCAAGGATAAACTGGTCTCCAGCGAGGTACGCCCTGTTGTTGAGGCCGCGATCAATGAATCGCTGGGCACATGGTTTGAGGAAAACCCGGTCGAAGCAAAACAGATTATCGCGAAAGTAACCGAAGCAGCGCAAGCCCGTGAAGCGGCACGCAAGGCCCGTGATCTTACACGCCGCAAAGGTGTGATGGATATATCCAACCTGCCCGGTAAGTTGGCGGATTGCCAAAGCCGCGATCCAGCCGATTCCGAAATCTTCATCGTTGAGGGAGATTCCGCGGGTGGTTCAGCCAAGCAGGCGCGGGACCGCAAAAATCAGGCTATCCTGCCACTACGCGGGAAAATTCTGAACACCGAGCGTGCACGGTTCGACAAAATGCTGGGTTCTGAACAGGTCGGCACATTGATTACAGCGCTCGGCACAGGTATCGGTGCGGACGAATTCAACGTAGATAAAATCCGCTATCACAAAATTGTTATCATGACAGATGCGGACGTCGATGGCGCGCACATCAGAACGCTGCTTTTGACATTCTTCTTCCGTTACATGCCAAGCGTGATCGAGCGCGGCTATCTCTATATTGCCCAGCCACCGCTTTATAAAGTGAAGCGCGGTAATTCCAATGAAACGTATCTTAAAGATGATGCGGCGATGGAAGATTACCTGATTGATGCCGCCATGGCGGACGTTAAGCTTGTTGAATCCAATGGATCTGAACGCGCTGGAAAGGATATTCTTGATATTCTGGCGCGCGCCCGCTCTATTCGTTCGGCGATTTTCAACCTGTCCCAAAAGACCGGAAATCGTGACTCCATTGAACAGGCCGCAATTGTCGGCGCGTTCGATGAGAAGATGTTCGAAGATGCCGCCTATGCCGCGCAGGTTTGTGAAAAACTGGCGGCGCGCCTCAGCAATCTTTCCGCCAAAAACGAAAAGACATGGAAGTGTTCCTTTACGCCTGTCGGCGGCATTATCCTGGAACGCACGGTTCGCGGCGTTCGCGACATGATCCGCGTTTCCGCCGAACAGATGAAATCTGCCGATGCCCGCAAGTTGCAAGCCGCCAGTGAATGGCTGGGTGAAAACTTCGAAGGCCCGGCACGCCTGATGTCTGGCGATAAGGAAAC
>CAZUYV010000364.1:0-1659 GCA_964624435.1 uncultured Micavibrio sp.
GGACGGCTATGACGTGCTGAAAAATCTGCGCGCGGCAAAGATCCAGACGCCGATCCTTATCCTCTCCGGCCTCTCCGCCCTCGATGACAAGATTAAAGGTCTTGGCTTCGGCGCGGATGATTACCTGACAAAACCTTTCGACAAACGCGAACTGATTGCCCGTATTCAGGCCATCGTCCGCCGCAGCCAAGGCCATGCACAATCCAAAATCGTTACGGGCCCTGTCACAGTTAACCTCGACACACGCACAGTGGATGTCAACGGCAAGACATTGCACCTGACCGGCAAAGAATATGGCATCATGGAATTGCTTTCCTTGCGTAAGGGCACGACCCTGACGAAAGAAATGTTCCTGAACCACCTTTATGGCGGCATGGACGAACCGGAAGTGAAAATCATCGACGTGTTCATCTGCAAGCTGCGCAAGAAAATCGAACAGGCAACAGCAGGCGAAAGCTTTATTGAAACCGTCTGGGGCCGCGGTTACGTTCTGCGTGACCCATCTGAATCCGGCGCCAGCACAGGCAAGCAAAAAGCCTCCGCCTAATCAACCAATTCCAAAAATCCCCGCAAATGCGGGGATTTTTTTACTATATCCACCTTTTAAGGGTGCGGCGCCCGTTTGAAGTTGCTAGGAATAGGCATGCTCCAGCACCTGCCCAATATCCTGACCATTTCCCGCATCGTGCTCTTGCCCGTGTTGATCGGCCTGTTGCTGGTGCCCGAAAACTGGGCCATATGGTCGGCACTGTGGATTTATATCTTCTGCGCCAGCACCGATTTTTTTGATGGTTATCTCGCCCGCAAATATGGCGGTACTTCGAAATTCGGCACGTTCCTCGATCCTATCTCCGATAAGATCTTCGTGGCCTGCCTGCTTCTCGTGATTGTGGGCATTGGCCGCCTGCCCGAACTCTGGATGATCCCCGCAATCATCATCTTCGCGCGTGAATTCCTGATCTCGGGCCTGCGCGAATTCCTGGGTCCGCAAAACATCACGGTCCCGGTGTCCAAACTCGCGAAATGGAAAACGACCGTGCAGATGATCGCCCTTGGTTTTCTGATTGTCGGCGACATCGGCAACCCCCTCGTGCCGCACACATTGCTGATTGGGCAAGTCGGCCTCACCATTGCCGCCGTGATTACCGTGATTACAGGTTGGGGCTATCTCCGCATAGGCTTCAAACACATCCGGTAATACGGTAAAACAGCCATTATTTCCAAGAACCAGCCTTGAAATTGCCGTCATAACCTGCAACGAATAAGGCATGTCCCGCATGCTCTTCAACGTTGCCAAACGCTTCCTGCACCGGATGGATCCGGAAGATGCGCATCGCCTAACTTTGCGCGCACTCAAAACAGGGGCCATCCCCTCCCCATCACGAGCCTTTGATCCAAAATTGAAGGTGACGTTGTGGAATCGTAACTTCCCAAACCCTGTGGGCCTCGCTGCAGGCTTTGACAAAAATGCCGAAGTGGTCGGTGCGATGCTCAAAATCGGTTTCGGGTTTGTTGAGGCCGGAACAGTGACGCCCAAACCGCAGGATGGCAATCCACGCCCCCGCGTGTTCCGCGATACGGACAATGAGGCCGTGATCAACCGTATGGGATTCCCCAACGAAGGCGTGCAATCCTTCCGCAACAACATCGAAAAATTTC
>CAZUYV010000365.1:0-1654 GCA_964624435.1 uncultured Micavibrio sp.
CGATCCCCCGATCGCTGTGGAGCAGCGTATCGCAACCCGGACGACGTGTCCGCAGGGCCGCTGCCAGCGCCCGCCGCGTCAGCGCGGCAGTGCGCTCGTGCCCTGGCGACCAGCCCAGCAGGCGTCTGGAGTGGCGGTCCATGACCGTCGCCAGGTACCGCCACTGCCCGCGTACCTTGAGATAGGTGACGTCGGCGACCCAGACCTGATTGGTGCGGCTGACCACGACCTCGTGGGCCCGGCTCTCGACGCTAGCCAGGAACCGGGCCAGGCCTGGACGCTTGCGATAAATCCGGGCCGAACGGGCACGGACGCCGTGCTCGCGCATCAGCCGTTCCACCCGGCGCCGGCTCACCACTTCGCCCCGTTGCTGCAGGACGGCATGGATCCGCGGACTGCCATACGTCTCACGACTCTGCGCATGGGCCATGCGGATCTTGTCCACGAAGCTGGCGTCTTCCACCGCACGCGGGCTCGGCGGCCGCGCCACCCAGGCGTAGTAGCCGGCGGCACTGACGCCGAACATCCGGCACATCACCCTCACCGGGTACGCTTCCTGGTGGTGCTCGATGAAGGCGAAGATGTCGCCTTTCGAGCCGAAGTGAACGCGATGGCTTTTTTTAAAAGGTCATGCTCGAGCTTCAGCCGCTCGTAGTCCTTCTTGATCTGGCGCAGCGCCTTGAGCTCGGCCGCCACCGCGGGATCCACGTCCACACCCTTGGTCACGATCTGCCCCTCGCGTGCCAGCCTGCGCCAACGAGACAACATGAAAGGGTGGATGTAAAGCGACTCGGCCACATCGCGCACCGCCACGCCCGGCAGCTGGCTCAAGCGGACCGCGGTCGCCTTGAAGGCATCGCTGTACTGGTACGTGGTTCTCGGACCAGGCTTTGGCATTTGGACACTCCTGAAGTTAGATCAGGGTGTCCACTAAACCGAAGGAACTACCGCTTCGGCTTGAATGAATTGTTAGCCGTCAAGTCGTTACTTTTGAACATAATCATCTGGAACCTGCTCCCAAGTGCTGCATTTGCGACCAACGGCACGTCTGAAAGCGCGGAAAAGTTCGTGAGCATCAATATGTGTATTTGGAGCGACTTGTTGAACAGCATCTTCAAGTGCGCGCCGAACCTCAGTGCTCAGATGGTCAACGATTCCTTCCATTTTTACGGATGCCATTCGTACTCTCCATGACGGCTAACTTAAGTGTTAGGCCGCAATGCCAGAGAGGGCATATAGGCCAGCTAGCACAAAGAACACGGAAGGAAGTAGCACGAGAAGTGCTACGGCTGTACTGACAATCTTTGACCTTGCCGTGCTAATTCGCGAGAACGCATCTGCGGATACCCAGACCACGAGAGCCATTGAGCCCACAATTCCGAGAATGCCAACGGTAGCGGGCAGCCATGAAGCTGTTGCGAAAAGTTCATTCCGAAACTGGAAAACTGCGCCCGAACCAAAAAGTGCGGCAATACAGACTCCAAGTCGTTCAAGGTAAGCAATGATCTCATCGAGGCACTTCCTGTGCTTCTGGACATCCCTGGAAAGATCGGCTTCGCATTGCTCTGGTATTGTCCCGGTTTCCATAGTTTCCTCTTTGCGGCCTAACGCTCAAGTTAAGCCGAATTGCAGCGCGTAGCTGGCAACATGGCAA
>CAZUYV010000366.1:0-1652 GCA_964624435.1 uncultured Micavibrio sp.
GTCAAAAATATCATTGAATTGCATGGTGGCACGATCGTTATCGACAGCATCCAAGGGCAGGGCACGAACGTGAAACTAACGCTTCCTGCTGCCTAATCTATTGATTTCACTAATAACATGTTGCGGAATAATGCTTGATGCCGTCTGCATCTTCCTCCATATCGAGGAATATTTCCTTGCCCAGCTGGGTCTTACAGGAAAACAACGGAAAAAGCGTGCGAATTGTCAGTTCAATCCGGCGGCCCTCATAAAAAGGGCCAGCGGCGCAGATATCCCGTTGTTCATTCGGCAGTAACTTGAAATTGTCACTGAATTGCTGGAGATCACCATTGGGAAGCGTTCGTGTCATCGTCGCCAAAGTCCCCTGAATCGACACGGTAGACCGGTTCGTCAGTTTTGAACATATCGGATTGGGCGTTGTTTCCCCTGCCTTTCCCATTGAATCAGGGAGTTGCGGCTGGGCCAGCGCAGGCAGGGAAATTACCATCAAAAGGGCGGGAATCAGGGCGTATTTCATACGAACCATTATACGTGTGTGAAGCCCGCGTATGAAGAGATTTGTGAAGGTCAGGCCGCGTTGGGCAAGCCCTTGGTGGTGGAATATTCGAAATGGAATTCTTCCCCGGGGTGCAGTTGCCGTTGAATGGCGTGGGCGGTGGTTGCGGCCTCATTAAAACCCGTCAGGATCAATTTCATCTTGTTCTTATAAGCGGCAATGTCGCCTATAGCGTATATTCCTTCAATATTCGTCGCGCAGGTGAATGGATCCACCTGGATATGGTTATGATCGATGTCCAGCCCCCATTCCGCGATCGGGCCCAGCTCAGTGGCAAGGCCAAAGAATGGCAAAAGCGTATCTGCCGCAATGGTCAAAGGCGCACCGTCTATGGATTGCAAATCCACATGGGTTAAAAATCCACCCTGTCCCTGTAATGCGTGAAGCTGATAAGGGACGACCATGTCAATTTTTCCAACTGAGGCCAGGAATTCAATCTGGCGCATGCTTTCGGGCGCGGCGCGGAACTTATCGCGACGATGGACAAGATGGATCTTTTTGGCGAGGGGAGCGAGAGCGAGAGCCCAGTCAATGGCACTGTCACCGCCCCCAGCAATAACGATGGTTTTATCGCGGAATTCATCCTTGCGGCGGACCATATAGAAGACGGATTTACCTTCGAATTCTTCAATATTTTCCAGCGGTGGGCGGTTCGGACCGAACGCTCCGGCCCCTGCAGCAATAATAATGGCGGAAACGCGCGCCTTGGCGCCGGTAGACGTTGTTAAATGCCAAAAGCCGTTTTCTTTGCTTATGGCGACAATTTGTTGCCCCATGCAGTAAGTCGGTTGGAACGGCTCTGCCTGTTTTTCTAGATTGGCGATGAGATCGCCCGCCAAAACGGATGGCAGGCCGGGGATATCATAGATGGGTTTTTCAGGGTAAAGCGCGGTGCATTGACCGCCGATATCGGACAGGGAATCAAAGACCGCGCAGCGCAGGCCGACCATGCCGCATTCAAACACGGCAAACAGGCCCGCCGGGCCCGCGCCGATAATTGCCACATCCGTTTCGATCAGGTCTTGGGTCATGACTGATATATGGCACGATTTTCCGGGCAAAACCACGATTTTTGAGAAATCCCCCGTGATATTGG
>CAZUYV010000367.1:0-1628 GCA_964624435.1 uncultured Micavibrio sp.
TGAAAGCATGCTGGCATGACACAAGCTGGGACAGTTTGTGTAGATACCTATGTAAGATCATGCTGGCATGCAAATACGCAACAAACTCGAATTGTTCACGAGAGAACGTAGTGTAGACATTTCTGTAGATACCTCATGTAAAAGCATACTGACATAACAAACAGCTCCCTGCGATTTGTAACAAAGTCGTTACCATCGCGAATTTACTACATAGACACGCGATGACAATCATCAAACCTTTCTTTATAATCTGCTAAAAACATAAATGCATTCCTATGACAGAAGAAAAAAATCATGAACAATATTATCAATCAATTTTATAGCACGACCGAAGCCTTGCAGCAAAATTTACCCTTTGTGTTATCCATCATTGGGATCCTATGCGCCATACACCTTGTCAATTGGATGTTAGGATACCGTTTGAATATTTTTGGTGTTTATCCCCGTAAATTATGGGGCTTACCTGGCATTATTGTTTATCCCTTTTTACACAGTCACTTTAACCACTTATTTTTTAATGCTATTCCGCTATTTATTCTAGCTAGTTTTGTTTTACTAAAAGGATTTCCAACATTTTTCTGTGTTTCTATCACAATTACGTTGATCAGCGGGCTAGGAATTTGGCTTGTCGGGCGACGCGCATTTCATATCGGCGCGAGCGGTTTAATCATGGGATATTGGTCTTACTTGATTTTAAATGCTTATGAGGAAAGAACATTTATTTCAATAGCCCCTGCGTTTGTCTGCGTTTATTACTTTGGTGGATTCTTACTTCATTTATTCCCAACTGAAATCAAATCTTCATGGGAAGCGCATTTATTTGGATTTTTAGGAGGGCTGGCTGCTGCTTATACTTGCCCTACCTTGTTTTGCAGATTATCAGATGCTTTATGTTTAGCGGTGACTTAAATCAACTCTCCTCCTGCTTGTCATACCAGCATAATTTTAGCTGGCATGACACATCAAAAACCGAGCGAGGAAGAAAATAACAACATTTAACTTTGCAATGTATGCCAGTTCCCATCTGATGCAATACAAGCAACACCTTGCACACTCTGCTCTTTATCGTTCGCGTATACAGCAGTCATTTGATATTGACGGCAATAATTTTTATCTTCTATACGTACCTTTTTCGTTGGAGTAACTGTGTATTCAATTTGCGTATGCGCATTTACCCAATGAGTCGATTTACCAGGCGCCTTGTCCATTGCATGTAGCATTTTTGTTTTATCAGTTTCATCCATTGCCCGCTCAAATAAGCATAAGCTTCTTTCCATTCACCCCCGGCTATATTTTTCTGCAGGCTTACCACTTCAGCATCTTCTTTTGTTTTGTCTTTATCGCGTTGAATAGAACTGCTTTGCTGGATCGTATGCGTTAACTCATGTGCTAATAAGCGTTTGCCCTCCACAGAGTCAGGCTGATACTTTGCTTCATTAAAATAAATATTGTTGCCAACAGTAAAAGCTTGTGCATTCAAATCTTTTGATAACTGTGCAGCATAGTTTCCTGTGTGAATTTTTACATTTGAAAAGTCAGTTCCAAACCGGCTCTCCATAAAACTTTTCGTTGGTGCAGGCATTGCATTGCCACTGCCTTTTGTTGATTGAATTTGATTTGATATACTG
>CAZUYV010000368.1:0-1627 GCA_964624435.1 uncultured Micavibrio sp.
TGTCTCAGGCGCGGGCGATACTGTTATTGCAACCGTGGCGGCGGCGATTGCGACAGGTTCCAATTTGGAAGAGGCCGCGACACTGGCCAACATCGCGGGCGGCATTGTCGTTGGAAAAGTTGGGACGACACCTATACGCCTTGAGGAACTGGCAGAGGCTCTTCAGAAAAAAGATTCTGCGGATCATGGCCTGCAGGCGCGCCTGTTCCATGACTGGCATGCGGCCAAAGAAATTGTTGATCAATGGAAGGCGAGGGGCCTGAAGATAGGTTTTACCGGTGGCTGCTTTGATATTCTTCATTATGGTCACGTCAATTATCTCAACCATGCGCGCGGGAAGTGCGATAGGCTGATCGTTGCGCTCAACCATGATGCGTCTGTGAAAATTCTCAAAGGCGAAGGCCGACCGGTGAATGATGAACTGGCCCGCGGCACGGTGATTGGATCACTCGCTGCCGTTGACCTTGTTGTTTATTTCGGCGCGGAAAAAACCGGCGATGACAATACGCCCTCATCGATTGTTGGATATCTGCAACCGGATGTTTTCTTCAAAGGTGGCGATTACAGCGTTGAATCCCTGCCAGAGGCAAAGGTGGTTCATGGCTATGGCGGCAAGGTCGAGATCATGAACCTGTATGAAGGTTACAGTACGACCAACACCATCGCCAAAATGAAATCCCGCGCCTGATTATTTGGCGCGCAGATCGACCATCGGGATAAATCCGCCGTGGCTCATTTTCGTCATATCGAACGGCATGTTATCCGGATCCATATCGGCAAAACGCGGATCGGCCATGACTTTCTTCATAATACTGTCGCGTGATTTCTTCGATTTATAAACGACCCATGAAAACACCACGACCTCGCTGGGTTTAACCTTGGTTAGTTTGGGGAAAGATATGCCACCGGCACCTTTCAAATCATCGCCAACACACTCCGCATATTCCAGAGCGCCGTGTTCTAGCCAGACTTTGCCCGCCTTGGTCGCGAGTTTTTTATAGGCATCGAGTTTCTTTTTCGGGACAACCAGAACAAATCCATCTACGTAACGGGCCATGCAAAATCTCCTTGGGCGGTTCGAATCAATTGTCTCATAATAACCATCCAACGAGAGAAAAACTCCCTATCCTTTTGCTTGGCCGCTTGTCTTTGTCAGAACTTCCTATAGTGGTGCCCGCGCTAATCTATCCCCAATATCTTGTGGTTTAGCCAAAACCTGCCTTGACAGACGCACTGTAATTGAGAATAATTCTTAGTATCAATATCGGGCATCCAGCCCGGCTCTACGACATGTTTCTCTCTGCCCCAACGTCTCTTTTCATCAAAAGGAGGTGCGCGATGCTGCACGATCTTTACCTGCTGGCCTGTTATTTCGAACCCACGATGGCGGTCATGTACGAAGATGATCTGAAACGCCGCTATGGCGATGGGGCCGTTCGAAAAGCATTGCATGAGGGCCTGCTGGATTATCACAGGGCGCCATGTCTGCGTGGTGGCGGACGCTGCTTTTATCGTCTGTCGCAAAAGGGCCTTGCCGCCGTGCGGGCTGGCTGAAAGGCCCTATACGGGCTTGGGACAACTTGCTAGACTAATGCCAACATTGTTCCTCGCACCTTTTTCTATAAGG
>CAZUYV010000369.1:0-1622 GCA_964624435.1 uncultured Micavibrio sp.
CGATCGATTGTCCGGCGATGGAATTTTTGAGGTGGACGGATCCCTGAGTTCTGATGAAGTCGCTGCCATCTAGATCGGACATATCGCTGAATGTCAGGTAGATATCGCCTGTCATCGTCGCGCTGCCAATGGTTTGCGTTCCTCCATTGTTGAAGAGATAGAGGCCGTGCCAGCCCGAGCCTTCATCTGTCGATGCGATTGTGATGTTACCGGCGCCTGTCGATTCAATCGTGGCGTTACCGCCAGCCGAAACCTCATTCGAGCCGTTATTGATTGAATCGCTTTTTGAATTGATGGTGATATCACCGTCAACCGTTGTGACTTTTCCACCTGCAAAATAAACGCCTGTTCCGCCGCTGGACGCTACGGATGTAGAATCGATAATAATATTTCCAGCAGAAGCGCCTGTGCCTGTGGATTCAATCGTTCCTTGAATAAGGATGGATCGGTTGCTCCATCCTGAAGATACGGCGCCGTTTCTTGCTGTCAGGTGTATGTCACCATTTGCGGAAGAGATAAGCGCTGTGTCCCAGAGCAAAAGACCATCCGCCTCGTCACTGCTGAGACCGCCAGTTCCTGTTATATAGATATTTCCGGACGTTGTTTTGATTTCGGTCGTTCCGTAAATAACCGTGCCTTGATTACGGAATCCTGAAAGGTTGTCACGTCCATGGCCGTGGATGAAGATGTCACCGCTTTGCGTGTAAATGTTTGAGTCGCCGATGCCAACGCCTGACGACATATCTCCGACGCCCCATGCGAACATATCATCTGCACCTGTTCCATCGCCGTTTCCAAGAATCCCATCGGCTCCGCCAAGGTCTCCTGATCCGCCGCCTGCAACGAAATAGCCGCCATTCGTGTTTATCGTGCTGTTAGAGATATTGATGTTGCCGTTGTGATTTTCATCTCTGTCAGCATTTAGTACAATGTTTAGTGCGCCATTCGAAGCCGTAATGTCTGACAATACAAATATGCTTTGATCTGCGCGAAGGGTGAGATTTGATGTACCTGCTACGGATTTTGTTACAGGAGAGTGTATGCCGACGGCACCTTCATTATATATGGTATCGTAAGCTGTAGCGGTAAAATTTTTGCTTCCCAACGTCAGGCCGGAGAGCATAACTACGTTGCCGTAAAGTTCGACATCATAGTTTTTCGATGAAAGGTCCCAAGTATCAACATATACCTCGCCCGTTGTGCCCAATCGATCTCCTATAACCAGTTTTGATCCCAGGAACATGCGGTCAAGCGTTATATCATTGATATAGAGATCCGCCGATGCGCCACTGATACCGATGGTTCTATTCGCCAGTGCGTGTTTTAAATACAAAGATCCCTGCGTGATAATAGAATCGTTTACGTCAAGGTCAGGCATTTCACTGGTCGTGATGCGAATATCGCCGGTCATCGTTGCGCTGCCTATACGTTGCGTGCCACCTGTATGGAAGAAGGAAAGGGCGTGCCAGCCCCAACCTATATCGCTGGCCGTAAGGGTGATGTTTCCATCGCCTGTTGATTCTATAGTGGCATTGGCGGCAGAAGAAATCTGGTCGCTATTATCGAGGCCGGGTGTGCTATATGTATTTATTGTGCTATCGCCATCAATTGTCGAGATCGTT
>CAZUYV010000370.1:0-1611 GCA_964624435.1 uncultured Micavibrio sp.
GCGCGTGCGCAATGATAAGGGTGAAATGGTACCGCTCGGTTCCGTTCTGGAGGTAAAGGAAAGCTTCGGTCCGCCAACGGCGATGCGCTATAACGCCTTCCGTACGGCTGATTTGAACGGGAACGCCGCACCGGGTTATTCCACCGGGCAGGCTCAGGATGCAATCACGAAAATCCTGCGCGAAGTCCTGCCTCCGGGGATGGATTTCGAATGGACCGATCTGACGTATCAACAGATTCTGGCCGGGAACACGACCATCTATATTTTCCCGCTCTGTATTCTGCTCGTCTTCCTCGTTCTGGCCGCGCAGTATGAATCGCTGACCTTGCCATTGGCCGTTATCATGATTGTGCCGATGTCCATTCTCTCGGCGATTGTCGGCGTCCTGTTGTTTGGGGGGGACAACAACATCTTCACCCAGATATCACTCTTTGTGTTAGCGGGGCTCGCATGTAAGAACGCCATTCTGATTGTGGAATTCGCGCGGGAACTGGAACATCAGGGCCGATCGATTATTGATGCCGCCAAGGAAGCCTGCTTCCTGCGTCTTCGCCCGATCCTGATGACATCCTTCGCCTTCATCATGGGCGTGTTGCCATTGGTCTTCTCCCACGGCGCGGGCGCTGAAATGCGTCATGCCATCGGGGTTGCCGTGTTCTCCGGCATGCTGGGCGTAACATTCTTCGGCCTGATCTTTACACCGCTCTTCTATGTCATCCTGCGGACGCTGGAGGTCAAACTCACTGGCCGCAAGGACCCGATCAAGAAACACGGTGATGAGATCGAACCTTGCGAAGTGAAACGCAAGCCGATGTCGGCGGCGCATGAAGAAGACGCGCCGGAAGACAAACCGGATTACGGGTTCTAGGAAAAAAATTAAGGCCGGATGAAAATCCGGCCTTTTTTATTGGGTCAATGCCCGCGCAATCTCGCCTGCCTGCAACCTGATCTCGGGGATGGCGGTGGTTTCGAACAAGTCGCCAAAATTCGCCGGGCCAATTTTGTAAGACGAAGCATAATCGCGCCCCTTCTCATCGAACCGGTATCCCAGCGCGTTGATCACGGCGTTCGCGCCCTTAATCACCTGCCCTTTGCAAACAACGCTGCCATCACTACCGACGCGCTGCACACAATCTTTCACCACGGTTAAACGTCCCGCCTCTTTCAAATCCGCAATCATCGCTGCGCTTTCAGGCGGCATGCGGTGACGATGAATATTCCACGCGGACAATCCATGACGCAAAAACGTTTCGCGCTGACGTTTGCTCATCCCCTGCCAGATCGGGTTGGTTTCGGCACGCAGGGAATCGATGGCCGTCTGCCAAAACAATCCTTCATCCACGGCGCGTTCCACATAATGGCGAATTTCTTTCATCCAATCGGCGGGCGGGCGTTCATGCAGCTCACTATTCAATGGTTCCCACACTTGCGGGGCGGCATGCCGCGCCGGGAACCATCCATTGCGCGATATCGCCGTGATGCGGCCCTTAAACCCCGTCGCCATCAGGCCGGAAATGGCATCAACTCCCGACAGGCCTGTGCCGATAATCACGACATGCCCATCGCGCTTGATGGCTTCGTAATCCAAATCATAGGGGCTGGCATAATAAA
>CAZUYV010000371.1:0-1609 GCA_964624435.1 uncultured Micavibrio sp.
AGCTCGGTTCCAGCTTCGCCACCAATGGATGGATTCTTTACAACGAACAGATCGAAAACCCAATGGGTGTCGACAACGCCACGCTGATTGCCGGGGGAACCCCGCCGGATTTACACGGCCTGTTCTATTACATGTCCGTTTATCATAGTTGCCGCGAGATTTATAAAATCTTCGTGCCGAATATGTATAGCAACTTTGGCACCAGCCGAGGAACGATCCAAGTCAAGCCTTACGTTATTGTCGAAGGCCAAGCTAAGGCCTTTGACGATTACACCTACGAAGCAGCCAAGGAGGACTTTGGCACATCCGACATGGAAATCGTGATGGGTGAGCTCGATACGGATATGCATGCCTCCTTCTCCGGGGGTGTTCGCCCTTATTGCGGGAAGATGATCGTCTCACTCTCGGGACACAATCCACCCTATTACAATGGTCAGGCCTCTTCAGGCGGGCATGTCGGCGGAGAAGGCAGAGCTGGTGGTGTTGAAACAATTGAAAAGGGTTATTTCTACCTGACGCAAATGTTGCTCAAAACAGATAACAAATTTGCAGCCGTTGGCGAACGTGCGGCCCATGCCTATGTGCCGGGGAGAACAGAGGCCAGCGAAGACTGGGATGGTGGGGCTAGAAGTACCGCCTACAATCCTTGCTGGCGTTCCGGCGACCTTGGTGACGGTTCCACATGCAAGACCTCTGAAATGCCACCAAGCGCATCCATCCAATCCGATGTCGATAAATTTCAGGACAACATCGCGGCATCCGTAACACAAGGTATTGATGAATTACGCGATAACCAAAATCTAAAACTGAATGAAGATTTGAAACGATATGGCTGGGGCGGCGCCGGTATTTGGTACAACCGCGTTGCCGAAATCAATGGGTCGATCTCTTCCGCTATTTTTGCGGCCCCCAAACCAAAAGTCTATCCTGAAGTCATGGATTTTGTTCACAAGGAAAAACAAAAGGCCGACACATCATCGGATCAATGCAACAGCTTCAACCCGAACTTGGCCAACCATCAGGCCATCAAATTCAGCAATCCACACTATGACCCCGTTGTCGCCAGAGTGGGCAACGCGGCCTATAAATGGCCTTGTGATCGCGGCGGCGAAGAAGGCGGCGTGCCCAAGGGGAAAAGCGGTAACGTTTTTATCGATGTTGTTAGCGTTCTGTTCGGTGTTCACGGCCTCTTTGAATTACGTGACCAAACGAAGATGAATGAAGAAACAGGCATGCCGGAGGTTCATCCACTGGCGGCCCTCAGCTCTATCGGGAAAGCCCTTGTTGAAAATGCCATCCGTAGCATGGCGACATCCCTCTTCTTCTCCTTTGGCGGCGGGATGGGCGAAATTCTGGCGCAGGGCCTAGGGGCCGGACTACAAAGTATTAGCCAGATGTTTGTTAGCGTCGCCACCATTGGCCTGACAGCGGGCTTCCTTCTCTATTATATTCTCCCGTTCCTGCCTTTCATCTATTTCTTCTTTGCGGTTGGTTCCTGGGTTAAATCGATTTTCGAAGCCATGGTTGGTGCACCTTTGTGGGCCCTCGCGCATCCTCGCATTGACGGTGATGGTTTTTCTGGCCGTGCCGCGGCAGCCGGCTATATGCT
>CAZUYV010000372.1:0-1606 GCA_964624435.1 uncultured Micavibrio sp.
TGCAACAGTCTGGAACGTCAGAATGCATCGTTAAAACGACGCGTTTCGGATATGACGGCAAAGGACAATTAAAACATGCACTTAATCAAAATACTTTAGATGATTGGATAAAACTTAAAACCAACGAGGCCATAATAGAAGGCATAGTTGATTTTGCTTATGAGGTCTCCGTCATCGTTGCCAGAGATGTTTTTGGAGCCGTAGAAGCCTTCCCACCCGTCATCAACGAACATAAAGACCACATACTTTCCAGAACCATCTCCCCCGCCCCGATTCCAGACGAACTGAAAAAGCAGGCGACTGATATGACGATCCGCCTCGCCGAAAAAGTTGGGCTGGTTGGCGTCCTCGCGCTCGAGCTGTTCGTCACCAAGGATGGCAAAATCCTCGCCAACGAAATTGCACCGCGCACCCATAATTCAGGACACTGGACGATGGATGCCTGCACCGTGTCACAGTTCGAACAGCATGTCAGGGCGGTCTGTGGCCTGCCGCTCGCCAAGGCCATCCAACACACGGATGTGGAGATGATCAACCTCATCGGGGATGACATTCAAAAGCTTCCCGAATACTATAAGACACCCGGCGCCTGCGTGCATTTATACGGCAAGGAAGAAGCCCGCGAGGGGCGCAAGATGGGTCACGTCAATTTATTGAAGGTCAAATAGGAACGAAAACGAAATGAAAGCCGCCGCCATGAATGCCAGCCAATCCACACGCATCGAAACAGATTCCTTCGGTGAGATCGAAGTCCCAGCCGATGCCTATTGGGGCGCGCAAACACAACGTTCCTTGCAGAACTTTGATATAGGTACGGAAAAGATGCCAGCGGCCCTTGTCCGCGCGCTTGGCGTGCAGAAGAAAGCCTCTGCCCTCACCAACCTGGCGCTTGGTGTTCTCGATACAAAACTCGGCAATGCCATCGTGCAAGCGGCCGATGAAGTGATCGATGGCACATTGGCCGATCAATTCCCCCTGTCAGTCTGGCAGACAGGGTCCGGCACCCAGACAAACATGAATGCGAATGAAGTGATCGCGGGCCGCGCCAATGAAATCCTCAGCGGCACACGCGGTGGCAAAAGCCCCGTACACCCGAATGACCATGTGAATATGGGCCAGTCATCCAATGATAGTTTCCCCACCGTCATGCATATCGCGGCGGCGGAAACAGTTTATCACGATTTGATCCCGGCGCTGGAAACCATGCATTCGGCGATGAATGCCAAGGTCAAACAATTCGCAAACATCGTCAAGAATGGCCGCACACACCTTCAGGATGCCACACCATTGACACTGGGGCAGGAATTTTCCGGTTATGCCGCGCAGATTGAATATGGTATCGAACGCGTCAAAGGCGCCCTTCCGCGCGTGATGAAACTGGCACAGGGCGGCACGGCCGTTGGTACCGGTATCAATTCCAAAAAAGGCTTTGCCGAAAAATTTGCGGAGCAAACATCGCAAATTACCGGCCTTGATTTCCTCACCGCTGAAAACAAATTCGAAGCGCTGGCGACACATGATGCGCTGGTGGAATTATCCGGCGTTTTGAACGTGCTGGCCGTTTCCCTGATGAAGATTGCCAACGATATCCGCCTGATGGGTTCCG
>CAZUYV010000373.1:0-1600 GCA_964624435.1 uncultured Micavibrio sp.
TTGCGCACGCGGGCGACGAGCACTATAGTTGTCGCCTTCAAAGCGAGGTCTGATGAAATATCAACGTCCGCATGACGCGATCGACACGATTATTGAAATCGGAGTCGTCATCTTAGTTGTCGTGTTTCTTGGTCCGCCGGTTCATCGAATGGCGAGCGCTATTGTCGACGCGACACTTGTGCCTGTTCTGCGAGCATCGGGGTTACAAGCCTCGTCACAAGTTGACGTTTCTGGTCAGCACTGATTTTCGCGGCCTCTATGCGCATCAACTCAGATGTGAGTTTTCTAATGTTCTGAGGGTCAACGGTCATAAGACGTTTTGCGACTTGATCGGCAACGGATGGCGTAAATCCGCCAAGCATCTTTAACCGAGAACCGACGAACTTTAGAGAAGCAGAAACAATGCCGCCTGTTGCGGCATCCTTTACAAAATTGGCAGTATCATCGAGTCCGCCAGCCTCCGCCATGTCCGCCAATTGTTTTGCGGTGGAAGAATTGCCGGTGACGGTGTTGTAAGTGGAACGTTTCTTGGCCTCGTTAAACATCGCCTTTCGGAATGTGGCAAACTGTTCATCGTTGTCAAACGCAGCACGAATATTGCCAACCTGGCTGCGATTGGAGAAGAATTTAAGGAGCGCATTTTGGGTAAACCCAGTGTCTCCAACCTTTTTTCTGATCCCGTCCGCAGCGCCAATTCTAAACGCTTGTTTTTCCGCCGCGCTCAACCCGGCGACTATCCTGGTATTCGCTTCCGGAGAAAGATTCAGGGAATCGCGGCCAGCCTCTAATGCTTCATCGAGAGTATGAGCGCCTCGCCATATTTTCAGCCCTTCATCATAGGCTGGATTAGCGGTCCTAACCTCCTTAAAAATTCGGTTCTGCAACCCAGTCAGGATGCGGCCTTCATTTGACATCCCCTTTATAGGGTCTTTTTCTGCCCGGATCATATCGTCAAAAGCTTGACGGATATACTCCCACCCGCGCACGTCTGGCACACGCCGAATGGTGCCGGTTTTTTCATCGGCCATGTTGATGAAATACTGTTGGAAAGGCTTTTGCTCGTTCGCCGCCAGCCGTTCGGCGTGGGCAAGCGCCGCTTTGCCAGCGGGTGTTTCTAGTGCATCCTCTAAACTCTTTGTGAACGGGATTGCAGTCTTGTTCGCCTCTTCAAACAAGGGAGCCGCCAGCGTTTTGGCGTTGTCTGCAATCTCGTCCTTGGCTGTTAAATAGCCATCGGGATCAGCGAGAGTTGCTTTTACGGCGCTCCGAATACGATCCCCCTGCTGCATCTGCTTGAGCACGAGACGTGTGTAAACGCGATGCTGCGCCGGGCCCGGAATGTTCGTCGCGGTTTTAAGTAAATTCTGTGATGGCTTGCCTGTGACGTCGACCAGCGACAAGCCAGGGTTCCTGTCCATCTGCTTAGCAGCCTGTTCGACGGTCATCCCCGAATCTGCCACGCGCTCTGCAATCTTCTGGTTGGCAAATGCTGCAGGGTTTGCATACCCGCGAACAGCATCAGTTACCGGTTTGGCAACAGCTTTTACGCCGGCAGTCAGACCGGGGATGACGCCGCCTATCGCCGCCCCCGTCAAAGCGC
>CAZUYV010000374.1:0-1600 GCA_964624435.1 uncultured Micavibrio sp.
CATGGACACGGGCCGCGTGGCAGATTAATATCCCTCCCAACCATACAAAAGTGGGAGATTATTATGACGGAACTCGAGCAACGCTGTATCAATGCCGGCCTTAAAATGACCGGGCCTCGTAAAACCATCCTGAAAGTTTTGGGTGAGTCTGCCGACCACCCATCCGTTGAAGCCGTTTATGAACGCGCCAAAGGCGTCGATCCAACCATCAGCATTGCGACAGTATATCGCACGCTGAACATGCTGGATGAACTTGATCTCGTTACGCGTCACGAATTTAACGAGAGCTTCTCCCGTTATGAAACCAACATGGATCACCACCATCACCTGATCGATCTGGAATCGGGTGAAGTGATTGAGTTCCAGAATTCCGAACTGGAAAAGATCAAGGAACGCATTGCGCTTGAGATGGGATTTGAACTCGTGGATCATCGCCTAGAACTCTATGGCCGCAGAATTAAAAACAAAATCGCGTAACTCACCCTTAAGGGGAATTTCATGTGCGAAACAGGACCCGGTTGCGGCTGCTTTTTAAAGCTCCTTGCAGAATTTGAAGCTGAATCAGGCGTTAACTGTAAGGATATTGTCCTTAATGCCTATTGCGGGCTCTGCAAAAACGGCGTGGGCGAATGTGAGGCCAAGAAGATTGCGGCCAATATCTTAAAATATCATCGCCCAACCCCCGGCCCGATTGCCGAAGATGTGATTGAATGCTGGGTGTTCGAACAATCCGGCCAGCGCGCAAACTAATTCATGTCGAACGACACCAGAATCCCCACCCATCTATGGGTTGAAGCCGAAATTCGCCGCCTGTCTGGCGAGGGTTTTGGCGTATATGTTGCCGCACGCGGTGATAAAACTGGTGGCATCGTCTTGCAGAAAATATCCGATATGAGGGGCCAATGCCGCTTGTTGATCCAGCAACGTGATCTGGAAGGGGCGCTTGGCTGGGTTGACGCGATGGGTGAGGCGGTGGTCGCCGAAAAAGACGCCGATGCCTACATTGCGCGCTCAACTGCCCGTGACCCGGATCTCTGGGTTATCGAGGTTGAAGATCCAAAAATGCAGAATCTCTTAGTCCTCTAATGTCTTCGTTAGTGTCTGAGCATCTTTCTTCAGCCATTTCCACATAAAGAGGCTGGAAAAGATATTGGCGTAATTGTCTGTCCATGGCTTAAATTCTGCATTCATATCGCCCGCAACCCAAGTCCCATCTCCCTTAAAGTCCACATCGTTACGCGTTACAACGGCATATGTACTTTCTGTGAACATATTGCTGGCCGTTCCTGGCTGTTTCACTGGGCGGTGATTTTTGTACTGAATTTTCAATTTAAGATCGCGGGCTATGGCATTCAATGAATCCGAAAGATCAATATAGCGATTGGACGTATTGATCGCGATAAATCCCCCGGGTGCCAGTTTTTGCAGGTAAATCATGAACGCTTCTTTGGTAATCATATGAATGGGAATGTTGTCTGAACTGAAGGTATCAACAAATATGAGGTCATAAGAGGCGTCGGCGGCCTTGGAAATTTGAAGCCGTGCATCCCCCAGAATAATATTATAGGGCGATCCGCAATGGCTGAGATATTGAAAAAAA
>CAZUYV010000375.1:0-1581 GCA_964624435.1 uncultured Micavibrio sp.
GGATTTATGCGCATATACTTTGCAGGATTTCTGCATGAAAGATTGTAATACGTTCAACGCATTGATCTGATCTTGAGTGACGCCGAACGAACAATGCGGCATACCATCACCGATCACCGTCATCCCGCTCGCTCGTGCGGCACGGATCAGACCGATCTGTTCGCCGTTCGATACTCGGGAAAACTGTACCATCACTCTGCCACCCTCAATCGGGTGCACTTTCACATCGTCCATGTTCGTGTCTTAAATATTCTGAATAAAAGGAAGCGGGTTGTTGATCAGACGCATCCCGTTGTGGACGACCGCAACAGCTCCGCCGATGGTATCGCACGCCATATGAAACGCACCCCGAGGATCGATGGCACCGATATCGCGCGCACTCAAATTCCAGGGATTGATCTGTGTGAGGATGTCACGGCCGCTAATGCTGTCCGTTTTGGCAACAATCATTTCCCCAACCTTATGATCGACAATCTGAAAGAAACGATTGCCCTGGTCGATGGCTTGCGTCAGGCGGTCATACACCGTCAGGCAATTGAAATGCATGGCGATCTGAACGCCGTTGAATTTTCCCACCTGATCCAGATCTTCCAGACCGGAAATTTCGAACGAATGGATATTGATTGTCATGATTACACACTCTCTAATTTTTTAAGTTTTTTAATTGGCGCATTTATTACCATAAAAATTTACCTCCGCGCCACCAAAAAATGATGCCGGTTGACGGGAAAAGGCCCCAAGCCCACAATATCCTGTATGGAAACACTTCTCCCCCGCCCTTTGAAACTTGGCGACACCATCGGTGTCATGGCCCCCTCCTCTTATATAGAGAAAGACGATATTGAGGCTGGCAAAGCCCTCCTCGAAGGGATCGGTTATAAAGTCATCATTCACCCGCAAACCCACGCCCGGATCAATCAGTCGGCTGGCACCGCCGCGCAAAAGCGCGCCGCGTTCCACGATTTACTGGAACAACCCAAGATCGATGCCATTCTCTTTGCCGCAGGCGGCAACCGGGCGCTGCACTGGGTCGATGATATTGACTGGAACCTCGTGCGCCGTGCGCAAAAGCCAATCATGGGGTTCAGCGATGCGACATCGCTTCTCAACATCACTCATCAACGCACGGGACTGATTACTTATTATGGCCCCACACTCCGCTGGTTCATGCGGAACAAAGGCAACGAGGCCGACCGTATCCAGTCCCTCAACATGCTCGCGCATCAAGATCGCATCATCAATCTCGATGGATCGCGTGTTTTGCGCACGGGCCGCGCACAAGGCGCGCTGATGGGCGGCACCGCCAGTCTCGTGCAATATCTGCTGAATGACATGGATCTGGATGGCGCGATCCTGTTTCTTGAAGACTGGAACATCGAAACCAGCCGCCTCGACCTGCTCTTCCGCACACTCAAACGCGCAGGCGTGTTTGAGAAAATCTCCGGCCTCATTCTTGGCACCTTCGATAATTTACAAGATACCGGTCGCCCGTTTGGTTTCACGCTGGAGGATATCGTGACCGAGCATATTGACGGTTACAACTTTCCGGTTGTCATGGATGCACCGTTCGGCCATGGCGAG
>CAZUYV010000376.1:0-1577 GCA_964624435.1 uncultured Micavibrio sp.
AAAATGGCCAAGGCTGCCAGCAACCCGGACCTGAAAGCCGGATTCGAACAGCATCTGAAAGAAACACAGCAGCAATTGGCCACTGTTGACAGTGTATTCAAAATGCTTGGTTGGGAAGCTGAAGACATTACATGTCAGGCTATGAAAGGCCTGATCAAAGAAGGCGAAGAAGCCGTTGATGAATTTGAACCGGGACCTTTGCTCGATGTGGCGCTTATTATCGCGGCACAAAAAGTCGAGCACTATGAAATTTCCGGTTACGGTTCTGTCTGCGCCCTGGGTGAAAAACTGGGCCTGACTGAGGCTGTTGCCAAACTTCGCGCAATTGAAGAGCAAGAAGCCGCAACGGACAAAAAACTGACGGAAGCCGCCAAAACCATCAATGAAGACGCGGCATCTTATTCCGAAGCTGCTGAATAATTTACGAACAAAGTCGAAGGCCGGACGGGATGGATTTCCTGTCCGGCCTTTCTTTTTTAAAGATTGCCGCCCGCGGCCTTCACATAGGAATTTTTGTCGAGTTCACGTGTTTCAACGCTGATCGCATAATTCTTTCCAGCTAGGGACGGTGCAAGCAATTCCTGCAGGCGCGCCCCCAATTTTTCAGCCGTTGATTTCCGGACATCAGGATCGCGCGGGAGGATAGCAAGTTGCAGATGGACAAAGCCTTGTTCCCGCGTGCCATCGGACACACGATAATTTTCATGGGTGATAATCCGGCTTTTGATATCAATCATGTTATAGCTGGTGTGGCAGGATATGAGCGTATCATGCAGGTCTTTTAAAAGATCCTGAGCGTTGCCGGGCAGGGGGATGTTTGCCGAATGCTCTAGAATGATATGGGGCATGGTTGTTCCTTTATTGTTGGCGCGACCACCAGGTGTCGGTCACACCCGGGGTGAGGGGCGATGTCTTTTCAGGACGTTGCAGTTTTTTCCAGTAGGCAACGTTAAAGTGGTCCGTGTGCCATTGCGGAATGACGAAGTAGTTGGCGAGCAGGATGCGATCCAGCGCGCGGCAATGGGCCACCAGATCATTCCGGTCCTTGGCACGGATGATTTTGTCGATCAGGTCATCCACCACCTTGTCCTTAATGCCGATATAGTTGCGTGAACCGGGAATGTCGGCCTTGTCCGACCCCCAGAAGTCACGTTGTTCATTGCCCGGGGAATCCGACTGGGCAATAGAACCGATTGTCATGTCGTAATCGTAATCATTCATCCGGTTCTGATATTGCGCGGGATCGAGCACGCGGAAGTTGGCCTTCACACCAATTTTTTTCAAATTGGCGATGAAGGGCAGGACCCAGCGTTCGAACATCGGGTTGGCATCGATGATTTCAAAGGAGAGTTTCTGGTTGCCTTTGGCGCGAATGCCATCAGCGCCAAGTTTCCAACCTGCATCATCGAGGATTTTAGCGGCGGTTTGCAGATTGGTGCGCATGTTCCCCGATCCATCATTCTTTGGCGGTTCATAACGGGTTGTAAAAACCTCATCAGGAATTTTGCCGCGATATTGTTCCAGCACTGTCAGTTCTGCGCCAGTGGGTAGCGCATCGGGGGCCGCGAGATCAGAAT
>CAZUYV010000377.1:0-1572 GCA_964624435.1 uncultured Micavibrio sp.
CATCACTTCGCCTTCGGACAGCGTGCTGGTGTCGATGATGTGGGCATCGGGGGCTGCCTTCAGGGGGGCGGTGTCCCTGGATGAATCCCGCTCATCCCGTTGAATCATCTCGGCCAGGACGGTTTCATAATCAGTTTTTATACCTTTGGTGCTTAGTTCGGCAAGGCGGCGCTTTGCGCGCTCTTCCACACTGGCGGTCACAAACAATTTAACATCGGCATCCGGACATATGACTGTGCCTATATCGCGGCCGTCAAGGATCACACCGCCAAAGGATTTTTCATCCTGTCCCTGCTCTGGGTCCTTGGCGAACTGCTTTTGAAAGTCCAAAAGGGCCTGACGTACTGATGGGAATTTTGCGACATTGCTGGCAGCCTGACCGACAATATCCGTACGTAGATCGGGGTTTTGAATGTCTTCGGGTTTCAAGGACAGCGCCTTGGCGGCGCGGGTAGCATCAATTTCAGAAGCGGGGTCGCCGCCGGCATCGAGCACGGCCTTCCCAACACAGCGGTAAAGCGCGCCGGTATCGAGATAGGCATAGCCCAGCCGCTGGGCCAGTCGCCGTGCCAATGTTCCCTTGCCGCTCGCCGCGGGCCCGTCAATCGCAATCACCATATGTGCCATGGCCAAAGGATTACCCCGAACGGCAAAATCATGAAAGCGGAAATTGGATGGGCGCATAAAAAACCTCGCCGGGAACATTATTCTAAGGTCACTGTGGACTGATTTGTTAAACCCGCCAAGAAAATTTTGTGCAGCATGGGGGATGTCGTGCTAAACAGGAAAAAAGGGAAACTAGATGCACAAAATTCTCGCCTTCGCCGCTTTCGCGCTTTTACTTTCGGCCTGTTCGACGGGCATTCCACTCGATAAATATGCACCGCAAAAGCAGAATCGCGATGATTTCACTTTCTGCTATGGCTATAGCTGTACATCGAAAAAGCAGACGGAATTCACCGAATCGGAATGGAAGGGCGTCGCCGCCTTATTTAAACCTGCCGCTAAAACGCCGGAGGCAGAGCGCAGCAAAATTGCTGCAGCAATCGCCAAGATGGAACGGATCATCGGGGCAAAAACCGGGACGTCGCATGATCTGCCAGAGGCGCGGGGGCGAAAAGAAGACGCCTTTCAGATGGATTGCCTTGATGAAACCGTCAACACATCCCGCTATATCGGCTTCCTTCAATCGGCGGGGTTGTTGAAATTCCACGAAATCGGCAAACCCGTCCATCGTGGTTATATCGTCGATGGTGCCTGGCCGCACAACACAGCGGTCATTCAGGAAACGGCCAGCAAGAAACAGTTTGTGGTGGATTCGTTCTACAAGGCGAACGGGCAGGAACCCTATATCCTGCCAGCCAAAGACTGGCTCGCCGGGTGGAAACCTAAAGGGTCGAAACAATAACTATTTTTGCTGCAACACGGGCTGGCCAGCAAGCGTGTTTATCAGATCCGCAAATCCCGGGAAGCTGGTATTGATCGGCGAATAATCATCAATTGTTACAGGCTCTTTCGTCACGGTGCCCAAGATCAGGAAGCTCATGGCGATACGGTGATCGAGCGCGGTTT
>CAZUYV010000378.1:0-1571 GCA_964624435.1 uncultured Micavibrio sp.
CACATCCGGTAAATGGACACCTATAAGAAGGGCAGCAAATGACCACCAAGAAACTCAAAAAATTACAAAGCATTCTACAGGAACTGACAATCATTGATCCGGAATTTCCGATTCAATGGGTTCTTGTATTTGCTGAAATTGCTGCCGAAGAAGGTGTCTCCTTGAAAGATGTTGCCGATCGCACAGGCATTTCGATGTCGGTCATGTCCCGCACAATTGGCGCTCTGTCCAATGCACGCCGCATGGGCAAACCTTATGGCCTCGTTGCTGTTCGCCACGCGAAAGATGACAGACGCCGCAAAGAATTGTTCCTGTCCGCCAAGGGCAAGAAACTGGTCGAAAAACTGGAAAAGACGCTGTAAAAATTCTGAGATATTAAAAAGCCGGACACAATGTCCGGCTTTTTTGTTTCTAGGCGGCGCGTTCATCCGCGAATTTGTCCCGCAGTTTTTTGGCCGCGGCCACCATGTTTTCGAGTGCCGGTTTTGTTTCGGCCCATCCTCGGGTTTTCAATCCGCAATCTGGGTTGACCCAGAGTTGAGACGCCGGGAGAACTTTGGCTGCCTTTTCGAGAAGGTTGACCATCTCCTCCACCGATGGGATACGCGGTGAATGGATATCATAAACACCGGGTCCTATATCGTTGGGATATTTATACGTGCCAAACGCATCGAGCAGTTCCATCTGGCTGCGCGATGTTTCAATCGAAATGACGTCAGCATCGAGAGCGCCGATGGAATCAATAATGTCGTTGAATTCGGCATAGCACATATGGGTGTGAATCTGGGTTGAATCACCCACCGAACTGGCAGAGAGGCGGAAGGCCTCAACCGCCCATTTCAGATAGGCCGCCCGGTCGGCTTCCCGCAAAGGAAGGCCTTCCCGAAGGGCCGGTTCATCGATCTGTATAACCTTGATACCGGATTTTTCGAGATCCGACACCTCATCACGGATGGCTAGGGCAATCTGCTTCGCTGTCTTTTCCCGGCTCTGGTCGTTGCGCACGAATGACCAGCACAGGATGGTGATCGGGCCTGTCAGCATGCCTTTCATCGGCCGGTCTGTCAGGCTTTGTGCATATTTGCTCCATTCCACTGTCATCGGACGTGGGCGGGATACATCGCCGTAAATAATGGGTGGTTTGACATAGCGTGAGCCATAGGATTGGACCCAGCCATTCTGGGAAAAGGCGAATCCATCCAGCTGTTCTCCGAAATATTCCACCATGTCATTGCGCTCGGCTTCGCCATGGACAAGAACATCAAGCCCGGCCTGTTCCTGATACTGCACCACGCCTTCAATTTCCTTTTTCATGGCGGTGAAATAATCGCTTTCATGCAATTGGCCTTTTTTATAGGCCGCACGGGCATTGCGAATATCCTGTGTCTGCGGGAATGATCCGATGGTGGTGGTTGGGAAGGATGGCAATTTCAGATCAGCCTGTTGCAACGTCTTGCGGGTTGCAAACGGGCTTTTGCGTTTGGCCATATCAGGGGTGATTGCGGCCATGCGTTTCAGGACGGCATCGTTGTGGATGCGCTTGGATGTTTTGCGGCTTTGTGCGATCTCAT
>CAZUYV010000379.1:0-1569 GCA_964624435.1 uncultured Micavibrio sp.
TGTTAAAGGGGCTTCTTTTTTAAATCAAACCGGTTAATCGACAATTTACCGGTTTGATTTATACTCATTAGAGAGAAAAGGAGCGGCTCATGTCTTTGGAAAGCGTCAGCGAAAAAATTCAGGCAAGACTGGCGAAGGCCGCCGGCCTTGATAAAAAAGTGAAATTCGATTTTGGTGATGATGGCATTCTGTTCGTCGATAACACGCAAACCCCGGCGGTGATATCGAATGCAGACGATGAGTCCGATGTGACCCTCCTCTGCTCGCTCGATAACTTTGAAGCGATCCTGAACGGCAGCAAGGATCCGAACATAGCATTCATGATGGGACAATTAAAAGTCAAAGGCTCCATGGGACTGGCGATGAAGCTGAACGCTATTCTCGAAGAATAAAAAAGCCGCCCGGGCGGGCGGCTTTTTCGTGATCGGATTTCTTTAGAATTTGTAATTCACGCCTAAAGCGAGAATGCCGACAGAGCCATCCGTCTTGGCGTTCATCTGGTTCAGGCCGCTATTACGGCTGAGGTTGATTGTCCCGTCACCCACGTCGATATAGGTCGCTGCCATGTCGAGAGAGAAGTTCGGTATCCAGTTATAACTCGCGCCGGCGCTAAACCAGTTACGGTCTCCATCCGGCGTACGCGACGTGCGGAATTCATCGGTGGTTGGTGTTTCATCAAACTGGTAACCGCCACGCACCGTCCATTGATCGTTCAGATCATATTCAGCGCCGATCGAGTAAGCCATGGTATTGTGGTAATCCTGAACAACGCTGGAGAGAACGGCGCCTGCATCATTACGCGCTGTAATATCCTGAAAATTACTCCAGCCAAACCATGTCGCCTGCGCCATTAAACGCAGGTCAGGAGTTGCCTGATGGGCAACGCCAAATGTCACTATATCCGGCAGGTTCAGATCCGCATCGCCCGGTACGCTGAAGTTACCAGCGTTCAGGCCGGAAACGGTAATGCGCCCATCCAATTCGTGGCTGATAGCGGAGCGATAATGCAGACCAATTTCCGTTGTTTCGATCGGTTTGACAAGCAGGCCGACATTATAGCCAACGCTAACCGTGTCGCCTTCCAGTTTGCTGGTACCTTCGGACGCAATGTTGCTGACGCGCGATTCCAGATTGGCTTCCGCATACTGGATATCGACGCCGCCGCCGATGGAGAGCCATTCAGCAGCTTTGTACGCCAGGGAAGGTTGAATGTTAATAGTTGTCAATTCTGTCTTGGTCGAGTCAAAGCGGCCAAACCAGTCATCGCCATAATCGCTGGCCAGACCAAACGGTGCCGTTATGCCCACACCGGCCCAGAGATTGCCATCTAGAAGCGGCATCGCGGCGAATAGGTTCGGTACAGGTGTCGGGTCGTAGGGATTGCCACCGTTACCGCCGGAAACAGGGCCAACACCGCCAGGTGCAGGGCCGTTAAAGTCAAAGGTTGAGCCGTTATTTTTCACGCTGGCATTCGGGATGAGCAGGTGAACACCGCCGTTAATCTGTGCGCCATCCAGTTTCGTCATGCCGGCCGGGTTGAACCAGATCGTGCTGGCATCGTCGATGGAG
>CAZUYV010000380.1:0-1567 GCA_964624435.1 uncultured Micavibrio sp.
CACACCAACGATTCCTTTGGCGCGATGCCGCGTCTGATGGATCTTGGTATGGTGCCGGGTATGGTTGCCGGGAACATTATTTCCGTTTTCGCTCAACGTCTGGTGCGTACTCTTTGCCCGAACTGCAAACAGCCACACACGCCAGATGAAGAAGAATGCAAAATCCTGAAAGTCGATTTCCATTCCGCGCCTCAAATTTACAACGCCAAAGCTGGTGGCTGTGCGGATTGCGGCGGGCAGGGGTATAAGGGCCGCGTTGCTGTGGCTGAAATCCTGTTGTTTGATGAAGATCTCGATGAAGTTGTCGCCCGCGGCGGTAACAAAATCGATCTGAAGAACGTCGCTTTGCAAAAAGGCTTCAAATCAATGAAGGATGATGGCATTCTAAAGATCCTCGAAGGCAAGACCACGATCGATGCTCTTGCAAAAATTGTCGACATTTATAAGTAAGCTAACCCCGGAAGAGATATGGAAAAGTTCAAGTATAGAGCGATCAATGCCAAAGGCCGCCCCGTTCGTGGCGTGCTTGGCGCATTGAATGAGACGGACCTATTCAACCAACTGCAAGCTGCGGGGCTTGAACTTGTAAACTGCTCGCTGCTGTCCAAGAAGCGCGGCGGCAAATCATTTATGCAGAAGAAGGTCATGACCCGCGACCTTATCCAGTTCTTCGTTCATATCGACCAACTGGAAACAGCAGGGGTTCCCGTACTCGATGCTCTGGCCGATATTCGCGATACGACTGAGAGCGCCGCGCTGCGGGATGCCGTGTCGGAAATTTACCGTGATGTGACCGAGGGTAGTAAGGTGTCCGAGGCGATGGCCAAGCACCCCAAAATTTTTACCAACCTCTATGTATCGCTTATTGCTTCGTCGGAAGAGACCGGGAAGATGTCTGCGACCTATAAGCAGTTGATCAAGTATCTGAAATGGATCGATGCGATGCAGACCCGTGTTCGCAAAGCAACGCGTTACCCTATGATCCTTTTGTTTGTCGTTGTGGGAGCCGTCTCCATTATGATGGGTTTTGTGGTGCCGCAGATCGTCGAATTTATTCGTAATATGGAATTTGACTTGCCCTTCGCAACAACATCCCTGATCGCGACGTCTGACTTCTTTCAGCAATATTGGTGGGTTGTAATTGGATTACCGATCGTGGTGTTTGCATCCATCATGGGCATGCGTCGTGCTTCCGTTGGGTTCAGATATCAAGTGGACAAATTTTTGGTTGATGCCCCTATCGCTGGGCCTTTGATCCGAAAAATTAACGTGGCCCGTTTCTGCCAGACATTTGGCGCTCTTTACGCCTCGGGTCTGCCAATTCTTCAGGCGATTGATGCTGCCACCAATACGGTGAACAATCTGATGCTTGTAGAGGCTTTGGAAGGGATACAGACTAGTATCAAGACAGGTAGCACCCCTTCACAAGCTTTTAACGCCTCGGGCGAGTTTCCAAGCCTCGTTGTCCGCATGCTGAAGGTGGGTGAAGAGTCCGGAAATCTGGGCGCCGTCCTGGACCAAGTGTCGGAATTCTATACAAATGACGTTGATGAAGAAGTTCAAAAAC
>CAZUYV010000381.1:0-1556 GCA_964624435.1 uncultured Micavibrio sp.
CCCATTTATCGTGCTGTCGGATGCCGATCTGGACTTTACGGCAGAGCAAGCCGTTTCCGGCCGTATTTACATGAATGCCGGTCAGACCTGTATTGCCGCCAAGCGGTTTATCGTGGTCGAGAGCGTTTACGAGGAATTTCTGCCGAAAATCAAAGCAGAGATGGAGAAGCTGATTGTTGGCGATCCGAACGACGAAAATACACAGCTTGGTCCGTTGTCCAGCGAGAGGGCAATGTCGGGTATCAAGCAGCAGGTTGACGATTCGGTTGCTAAGGGCGCAACGGTCGTAACTGGCGGTAACTTGGGTTCGGACAAGGGCTTCTATTACGAACCAACAATCTTGACCGACCTTAAGCCTGGCATGCCTGCACATGACGAAGAGATCTTCGGGCCGGTTATGTCCGTGTTTGTGGTTAAGGACGAAGACGAAGCGGTCAAACTCGCCAACGGCACAAACTTTGGTTTGGGCGCGAGCATTTTTACGACCAACGTCGAGCACGCCAAAGAGCTAGCAGTAAAGATCGAAGCCGGTGCCGTGTTCATTAACGGTGTTACCAAGACAGACCCGCGCTTGCCAGCTGGGGGCATCAAGCGCTCCGGCTACGGCCGCGAGCTGTCGCACTACGGCCTCAAAGAGTTCGTGAACATCAAGACAGTCTGGATTAAGTAATGAATATTTTGTACCTCGGCGATGTGATGGGCGAGCCAGGTATCAAGGTAGTCGAAGAAGTGCTGCCTGGTTTGCGGCACGAATTGGGCGTTGATTTTGCTATCGCCCAAGCCGAAAATTTGAGTGATGGAAAAGGTATACGCGTTAAGGATTTCGAACGGCTGCAAAGGTCGGGCGTGGATTTTTGCACCGGCGGCAATCATTCGTTTTTCCGCGCAGAGATCTTTCCGCTGCTAAACGACCCCAAGGTGCCAATTGTCCGTCCGGCCAATTATCCGGAGGGCACGCCCGGGCTGGGCTACAAATACGCCGAAACACCCAAGGGTAAAGTTTTGGTGATTAGCCTGCTCGGCCAGATTGTTGGCAAGGATGCCGATGTGCCGGTAGATAACCCGCTCAAAACTATTGACGCGATTTTGGAAAAAGAGAGCATGGTGACGCGCGTGGCAACAATCGTTAACTTCCATGGCGATTACAGCAGCGAGAAGCGTATCATCGGCTACTATTTGGACGGCCGCGTAACGGCTGTGGTGGGCGACCACTGGCACGTGCCAACGGCCGACGCCGATGTGCTGCCGAAGGGGACGGCGCACATCTCGGATGGCGGCATGTGCGGCTCATTGGACTCCTCGCTCGGCGTCAAATTCGACACGCTCATCCCCCGCTGGCGCGACGCCGTCCAAACGCGCAATATCTTAGAAACCGATGGCCGCATGCAGTTTAACGGTTTGTTGGTTACCACAAATCAAACCGGTCTCGCCACTGCCATAAAACCAATCAACAAGATATACTAGCAATAAATGCACTGGATTGCCTCAACGCTGCTGATGTTTGTTGCCTCAGTTGTGCTGTATTTACTGGTGCGCAAGGCTGCGCTGGCTAAATT
>CAZUYV010000382.1:0-1543 GCA_964624435.1 uncultured Micavibrio sp.
ATCTTTTTGGCCGCTTCACTCATGATTTCTGGATACCTTTATTCGATGCATTTTTATAGCATGCGCACCTTGGCATAGACAGAAAAAAGTAGGTTTTTTATCGTGTTTTTCAACATGATAACCAATTGAAATACAATAATATTTTGAGGTCAATTTTTTTGAATTGTGGCGTCTTGAACAGACCAGAATTGTGCGCGTTTTGAGGCCGCCGAAAAGAGCGATGCATCGGTGCCCGTCATCCATACCTGACCACCCAATTCGATGAGCAAATCAAAGAGCGCCGCCCTGCGATTAATGTCCAGATGCGCTGCCACTTCATCAAGCAGCAGTACAGGGGGAGCGCCCCGTTCCGCCTCCATCAGTCTTGCATGGGCGAGGATGATACCAATCAACAGGGCTTTTTGTTCCCCTGTAGAACATTGATCGGCGGGCATGTCCTTGGCGGCATAGTGCACAACCAGATCGCCCTTGTGCGGCCCTGTCGATGCACCGCCGGTTTCAGCATCGCGCGGGCGTGATTGTTCTAGTTGATAGGCGAACATTTCCTCAACTTCTACTGCCGGGGTTTTTGCCAGAAGCTCTTCCACCGTACCGGACAAATGCAGCTTTGCTTTAGGAAAGAAGGTTTCTTCACGTTCATGTGCGGAATCGCAGGCGGCCTGCAGCCGCCCAACAAAATCAATCCGTGCCGCAGCGATGGCAATACCCGTTTCCGCCATCTGGGATTCGAGGCCGGAAAGCCATGTCGGATCACCCTTTTCTTCGCGCAAAAGTTTGGACCGTTGCGCCATTGCATTTTCATACCTTGTCACACGGCCCGCATGCGATGGATCAAAAGCAAATACCAGCTTGTCAAAAAACCGCCGCCGCCCGCCTGCCGTATCAAGAAATAGCCGATCCATCTGCGGCGTCAGCCAGATACAGGCAAGATAGTCAGCGAGCGCAACTTGTGATTTGGCCGCGGCCCCGTTGATACGCACCGCGCGCTTACCGGTTACAGGATCCAGCCCGGTTCCCAACTGCACGACCGCGCCGCCCGTTTCCACCTGCGCCGAAATCGCCCATGGCGCACCCGCATCACGTTTTTGGATTTCATCATTACCGGCGCTTCGAAGGCCGCGCCCCGCCGTCAAAAGCGAGACAGCCTCCAATATATTGGTTTTACCCGCGCCATTGGGGCCCGTCAGAATGACCAGCCCCGGGTGAATGTCGTCCAGCCGCACGCTGTTGTAACAGCGCACGTTGTGTAGGAGGAGATTCTGGACAAAAGACATTGGTTTTAGTGGGCCTTTTCATGAAAAAAGGCACGAATTTCTCCGTGCCTTTCAATCTTGTACTTACGACGAATTAAACCCGCAGCGGCATCAAAACATAGAGGGCAGATGCGTCGCTCGCGTCCTGAATAATAGTTGGGCTGGCGGCATCGGCCAATGTCAGGCGACAACCATCACCTTCGATCTGCTGGGTAATGTCGAGCAGATAGCGGGCATTGAAACCGATTTCCATGTTGTCATTGCCGTTGACTTCGAGGTCTTCGGTGGCG
>CAZUYV010000383.1:0-1531 GCA_964624435.1 uncultured Micavibrio sp.
AACAGAATTAAAAGGCGAAATGCCTAAGCATGATTTTGCGCTTGATTCCCGTATTGAGAATGAAAAGGATGAGGACTATGGGGCCCGTCTGCGCGTTCTTTTTAAAGAGATCAGTATTCTGGGTGGGCTTTGGCTGTTCAAGACTGTCGATGGCGGATTCCAATGGAGCAACGATGAAGAGTTTCACGCCCACCAGAAGGATGTTGCCGATTTTTTAAATGAACAAGCGAAGGGCCCATATTACGCCCATGTGGGTTTTGTAAATACACGCGGTACGCTCGGCTTTGTTTTTCTGGAGAAAGCAGATGCGCAAGCCTTCACAAGAAAATTTGGTGAGAGCCACCACTACAAAATCAATGCCGAAAAATTTGATAGAAATCTGGAAACCCTTGCCCAGCGTCATGAGAAAATGGGTTGGGTACCGAAAGATGAACGTCTTCTGCCTTATCTGGAACAGGCTTTGACTTTAGCATGAATAAATATACAAAGGCTTTTCAAAAAGCACAGCAAGAATCCTACTTGCCCCTGTCCGATCAGGACCACGAAATTATTCGGAAGGTTACTGATTTTGGCAAGCGTCTCGCTTCTCTCGAAGGGTGGACTATCTACACTCCTTCTATCCGTGAATACACAACCCAACGCGGTAATAAGCAAATAATTTTTGATTTTTCAGTAAATTTTCATGATCAAGACGGAAATTTTTCTATCCTTGCCGATAAAGGTAACGATGAGAATTCTTCAGTAGAATTTTCTTTTTACGACGGACAATTTGGCGATAAAAAACTCATCAATTTGATTAAAGATATCAATTTCGAGGAAACTGTCATATTGATTGCACAGCAATTGGGTGGAATTGCTGGGGCTCAACGGAGACGTGACGAATTATATCAGGCTTCACGTTATAGCATTGGTGTCGATCTGCCAAAATTGATAAATTAAGCAACTTTCGTTTCCAGCGTTTCGATCAGTAATTCCAAAGCCTTTTCCGCCGTTGCCTGACGGATCGATGTCCGGTCGCCGTCAAAATTGTTTTTCGTGACGACAGGTTCCTTGTTCTGCAAGGCCACGGCAATATAGACAAGACCGACCGGTTTTTCTTTCGTGCCGCCATTTGGGCCTGCGATCCCTGTTACCGACAACGAGATATCGGCGTGGGAATTGTTCAGGGCGCCGAGCGCCATTTCGGCGGCGGTTTGTTCGCTGACCGCGCCATAGGCTTCAATCGTTGCGGAATTCACGCCAAGGTCTTCAATTTTCGCTTCGTTGGAATAGGTGACAAAACCACGTTCGAAGAGAGCGGAGGAGCCGGAACGATCCGTCATGGCCGCCGCAATCATCCCGCCTGTGCAGGATTCCGCCGTGACAAGGCGCATATTTTTTCCAATGAGCAGGAGCGAAAGTTCTTCAACCAGCGAATGCATATTGTATCCCTATCATCACAAGCGCCGCATAAATGCCCGCCATTACATCATCCATCATAACGCCTGCTGCGCCCTTCAGGTTCCGGTCCAGCCATCCGACGGGGAAGGGT
>CAZUYV010000384.1:0-1523 GCA_964624435.1 uncultured Micavibrio sp.
GCGAATGCGAATGCCGCAGGATTTTATATTCAGGAACAATCCGTCCGCGGACTGGGATCTGCCTTCTCTGGCTCGACAACAACTCTTGATGATGCAAGTACAATTTATTTCAACCCAGCCGGTATGACTAAGCTGGAAGGCCTGCAACTGCAAGCTGGCGTCAACCTTCTGATGCCAGAATCCAAAGTTGAAGATAACGGCACAACATCCGGTCCGTCCGGTGGTCGCCCTCTCGGCGGGCCGAGCCAGAACCCTTACAGCCCGACACCTGTTCCAAATGGCTTTGTATCCTATCAGGTTTCTGAGCAATTCTGGGCCGGTATTGGTATCACGGCGCCATTTGGCCTTGGCAGCAATTATGACGATGGATGGTTCGGTCGTTTTGATTCGACCAAAACTGAACTGCAGGTCATCGATATTCAGCCAACAATTGCCTATAAGATCAATGATCAACTCTCGATCGGGGCCGGCGTAAACATCGCCCACTCGTCAGCTGACTTGCGCAACGCCGTTATCCTCGGCGGCGGCGTGGAAGGTAAGAGCCAGCTGAAAGGTGATGACTGGGGCTTTGGTTACTCTCTGGGTATTCAGTACAAGCCTTGGGAGCACACGACGTTTGGTATCAATTACAAATCTGAAGCGCACCACAATCTTGATGGCTTCATCGAAGTGAAAAACGCATCGGGCTTTGTTGTCCCTGCCGTTACATCAGGCGGCAGTGCAAAATTGACCACACCTGACCACCTGACATTTGGTGCAGCGCATGAACTGAATGATCGCTGGACGATTCAGGGACAAGCAACATGGTTTGGATGGAACAATTTCGACAATATCACAGCCATTCGCGATAGCGGCGCCGTTGCCAGCAGCGTCAAGCAAAACTATCAGACAACATGGGCCTTTGCCGCCGGTGCTGAATACAAGGCCGATGAGCAATGGAGATTACGTGCCGGTATGCAGTTCGATGAAACACCAACCACGGATGAGTTCCGTACCAGCCGCACACCCGATGGTGATCGTATCTGGACATCAGTCGGCGCAACCTATGCCATCCAACCTGGTATCGATCTTGATATGGCCGCAACTTACATTAATGTTGATGGCGGCACGATCGACGTCGCCCGCGGTGCTGGTATAGGTCGTACACGCGCAACGACAGACGGCGATGTTGGTATCTTCGCCCTTGGCGTGAAATACAAATTCTAAGAAAAACAATTCAGGAAAAATCCCCGCTGCATGGCGGGGATTTTTTTATCTAATCTTCAAGAATGGAATTGAGCTTTAACGCCAGCCCCATCGAACCTTTGACCTTCAGCTTTCCCATCATGAAGGCGATATTCGGGTCCTGTTCACCGCGCACAATCTTTTCAAATGTTTCGAGTGTCGTGGTAAGCGTCACTTCGGCATCATTATCGCTCATGGAGGCCAAAGGAGGCGATTGGGTGGCATCGATAAAGAGAACGCCATCTTCTTCGAAATCAAATTTTACGGTATGTCCGAATGAGCCAAGCTTGGCCACCAGT
>CAZUYV010000385.1:0-1517 GCA_964624435.1 uncultured Micavibrio sp.
GAAATTATGAAAATCGAAAAACGAGGCATGGCGTGTCGCTTCATCCTGTGAAAGGTGGCTTTAATCAGTCTCAATAGGTAGATGATTTTAGGACTGCTTACAACTTCAAACTTCGTGTTTGGATCAAAGTATTAGCTGTAAAATGTCACTCAGATTGGCGAAGACCATCAGACCGATTAACAGCGTAAACCCGACACGGAAGGCATATTCCTGCCCTTTTTCCGGAATCGGGGAACCCTTGACGGCTTCAACGGCATAAAACACCAGGTGTCCGCCGTCCAGAACCGGGATCGGGAACAGGTTGATCAATCCAAGGTTAATGGACAAAAGGGCCGTAAAGGTGATGACCGCCACGATACCGGCCTGCGCCATATCCCCGGCCATTGCGCCAATCCGGATCAAACCGCCCAGCTCCTTGGCGCTGCGTGTGCCGGTGAAAATCTGGCCAAGCGCTGTCAGTGTGCCGACCGTGACTTCCTTGGTTTCATGAATGGCGGTGCCGATACTGCCAAGGGCGCTGTGTTTCACCACGTCATTCCCGACTTTTTCGGAAATGATCAGGATATTGCCCTGCTCCGCATCGTCCGTCCCGAGCTTGTCATTGAGCGCGGAAAGTGGGTTCAGGAGCAGAATACTATCTTCCTTGCCCTCAATCCCCTTGATCGCGACCTCAACATCTCTATCGAGCGATTTTTTGATCATGGCCAGGGCAGTTTTACCTTCGGTAACAGGAACACCATTCACAGCCGTGATCCGGTCAAGGGCAAAACCATTGACGGCGCCGATCAGACCGAGAACGCCGCGGGAATGCTGAAAACCAAATCGGTCGGAGAACGTCTCGCGTTTTGGCGTTGCCTTAAGCTCCATTTCCTTACCATCGCGAATGATCGTGAAGGTCAGCGGGGTGTCGAGGGCAATCGCCACTGTCTGGCGGATATTTTCAAAACGATTGACAGCATTGCCATCAATCGCAATCACGCGGTCATGTGGCTGGAACCCGGCGGCTTCGGCGGCAGAACCCTTGATAATGGCGGATGCTGTTGGCGGGGTAACGGGCTGGCCGTATGTCGCATACAATATAGCGAGAAGAATAATCGCGAAAATGAAATTGACGGCGGGGCCGGCAAAAACAATCAGGGCACGCTGCCATACTGGTTTGGCGAAGAAGGCCACACCGCGCTCGGAATCTGTCAGGGGGCGAACCATGCCGCCTTCAGTCACTGTATCTTTGTGATGCGTACTGGCCGGGTCCGTATCGCCATACATTTTGACGAATCCACCAAGCGGGATAAGCGCGAACTTCCAGCGCGTTCCTTGCTTGTCATTAAATCCGAACAGTTCCTTACCGAACCCAATGGAGAATGTTTCGACTTTCACACCGCACATACGGGCAACAATGTAGTGGCCCCACTCATGGACAAAAACGAGAATGCTGAGAACCAGAAGGAATGTGCCGCCGTAAACCCAGATATTGCTAAGAACCAACTGGATAATGTCGAAAATCGAATTCATGATAC
>CAZUYV010000386.1:0-1515 GCA_964624435.1 uncultured Micavibrio sp.
TGATTTTGTAAACGATTGATACGGAGATGCGATGATCTGTGGGTGAAATTGGCATGATATTACATCAACACTTTAACTCTCGGCCTCCGATGAGCTCAGCTTATCTTATCTTGTGAATAAGGCTTAATTACAGCTATAGGAATATAAAACTACTCAACATCTACAAATCTAGAGACGCAAACATACAACTACATTGAAGCAGCGGCCGCCCTCATCTTGCACAAATAATTGTGCAAAATGGTCGCATTCTTGCGGTGGACGGCAGCTGAGATGCTTTCATTGATGCGCCATAACAATCTACTACGAAATGTCGCCGCTCCATGCTTTCGAATAAGCATGGCACCAACGTCATCCTCGTCACCAAGGAGGTCATCCGCGTCAGTGGGAACCGGGGCAGAATCAACGGCAGCTTTCAAGAAACCACGGGCACATTCACCAAAAGAACCCATCACATCCACGACAAACGGAACAAAAACTGGGGCAGCACGATCAAGATCAGGATCAGGAACAACGTAATTGGCAACGACCTCATTACGCTTGCGAGTCTCGCCATGTTTAGCCAACGCGCCACAACTAGTCATAGCCTCGTCCAATGACAACGTAGTGGTAACACCAGAAACATTCACATCAAGAAGGTAATTCCGATCTTTCACCGCAACCAGGATGTCAGCTTTTTTGATTCTGGAGGAGGTAGTGGCATGATCACGGGGCAGGAAGTAATCAATGTACTCAGGGGCACCAGGAAAAACGGTGTAATCCGGGAAGTGGGAACTACGCAGGGACGAGGTTAATTCACCTTGAACAAGACTGTGACGCATGGTACGGGCAGCGCCAAGACCAGGTGCGGAACACGACAACGCGTGGGCCGCGGAGCTGCCACATACCATCTCACACAAACAGCACTTTTCCTCCGACTTGCGCGCACCGATGATGGGAAATCCAATACGAGTCAATACGGCGAATTTCATGGCAAACGCAGACAACTTTTGACGAGGACCACCCAACGACATGTGAAGAAACAACGCAGATTCCAGACCCATAGCACTACGTTGTAGAATGCGCATACCTTTGTCAGGTTCATCCAACATCAGCATTTCAGCTTCCAGGGTGCAGATATGACGGGAAAGGTCACGTTGGACAGAACGCGTGGAACCCAAAATAAGTAACGAACGTAGCGCATCTGCATTTGGCAGGCCAAACGACGAAGCCGCGGGCGCCGTAAAACGTTGCTCCAACAAGTTGAAACATTCACGAACATCAGGAAACTTGCATAACCGGGCAAATTGATTGGTTTCGCTACCAAGGGTGGGGTAATCAGGATCAACGGCAGACACGGTGGAACATACAGATGCAAGATACGCAGGAATTCTAGTCAGCACAGCGGCTTGGATGCCAAGGCCGCCATGTGATGCAGGCAACAAAGCACGGCGAGACACACGACGAGCCACGGCAGCGTCAGCAGGCAATGAATGGTACTCGTATCGGTCACAGCCGCACCCGTCACTATACAAAAAT
>CAZUYV010000387.1:0-1501 GCA_964624435.1 uncultured Micavibrio sp.
GCATTCTGCATATCGCCTGGATAAGCAGCGTATTTTTCCTGGAATGTGTTGATAGCAGCATCAAGCGCTTTCAGTTGCGAAACAGTCGCGCCGACTTTGGCAGTCGAAATCAGTTCCTGCCCCTTCAAGATCCCGCCGATCAGCAGGCCGATAATAACCATCACGATGGCCAATTCGACGAGGGTAAAACCCTGTTCGGAACGGCGATGAGATGCTACGAAATTAGTCATCTGGTCTCTCCTTCAAGAATGTATTAACTATGTGAAAAGTCTGGGTGAATCCCCCAAAGATATTCAATGTTATACATGAATTCTGGAGTTCCGTCCCATGTAAAATACTACGGGAGAAAAGATTATCTGTCTCCGCATTACGCCAGAGTGACTGCCCATTTTGTCAAAATGGGCAGGGCCATGTATTAGGGCTTATTATCAGACCGGAATTCTTTTGGTGAAACGCCAGTTAACTCTTTGAAAACCCTATTAAATGTTGTTATGGAACTGAAGCCGGATTCTGCAAAAACATTGTTGATAGGAACATCGGTTTCCCTCAGCAATCGTTGCGCATCCTGCACCCGGTAATCATTGAGGATTTGAGGGATAGTTTTGCCGTAATGGATATTGACGATTCGCGACAAAGTCGCCTCCCCTACACCCAATTCCCGGGCCAATTCGGCACGCCCCAATTCCGGTTCCTGATAAACTTTTTCTTTTTCAAACAATGCGGCCAAACGATCAAGAACCGCTTGCTCATCATTCGATAAATTAGATGCTGGTGATTTACGCGCAAATTTGATCGCCTGAGGATAAATGCGGAAAAGGCTAGTGGTCGCTATATACACAAAGCCAATACCGAGCGCGTTGCGGACCAAGGTCCAGTCTTGATAATTCAACCAATCATTCAGATAGGCAAAGGTTGAGGCGAGGAAAGCCACATGGGTGACAATCAAGGCAAGGATCAACCAGAACCGCTCGCCGCTCAAACGGGGATTGGTGCCCAGGCCGCTGCCCAGAACATCTCGCCGCAACCAGACAGTGAGAAGACTTAAGGCACCGGCGACCAAGCCGGCGGCATAGAGTAGGTCGTTACTTGCACGATCAAGATAATGGAGCGAAAGTGACAGAGGGATAAGCAACAACAGCGCCGCATAGCGGAATGGCGGCAGATCCGGCGTACGGGCGATTTGAAAAATCAGCAGCGTACCGAGCGGAACACCCGAGAACCAGAACAGCCATTGAAAAAATTCATACTGTTCAAAACGCCATTCCCACCGTGTTGCCGCAGCATCGAGCAGAAACGCCATGCCGAGCGTGATGAAATACCCCATCGGCACAATCGCATATTTCCAGTTCCCCGAACGGAACATCATATAGACCAGGACATAGACGGATTGGACCAATCCCAGAAGGGAAAGGATTTCGGTGAAACTGAACAATTGCCCTGTCATACGGCTATTTATAAGATTATTTCAGGTTCTGGCAAAGAGGGTTTTGCGCTGCATCAA